>NZ_JACJSM010000016.1 GCF_014698145.1 Oscillatoria sp. FACHB-1406
GCCTGTGGAGAGTTCGACCTCTGTCAAGTAGATGCAAGTCTACTTGGTAAGTTGTCTCGCTGAATCAGGAATCCCCGCTCCTTTAGGACGGGGAGTGTCAACATTCCAGCTTTTGTCCTGTCAAGAATTAACCCCCTAAAATCGCCTGAAACCCTTGCCAGGAGCCAGGGTGCGGATCGCTTCAGCCGGTAAAACGCTTGAAAGCCCGATTGGGGCTAGCTTGCAGCCCCTATTTTTAGGCTGGCTTTTTCTACACCTACCGATCCGCACCCAAACCGATAAACAAGCTTAATTGTCTGGCAGAATCCCAACATTAAGCACCAATCCCCAAACGAAGAGCCAGCGCTGGAGTCAGCGGAATCAGCACCAACAGCATCAAAAACAGCGCCAGCAGCCCCAAACTCGCTCTCAAGTCGTCGGGTTCGGTGAGTTCGTTCAAACTCGGTCGTTCTAAGTCTCGCTGCAAGAAAAGGATGAGAAACCCCCAATAAAGGGGAATGGGATTGCCGGGAACTGCAACCGCGATAATGCCTAACACGACTAGCGTGGCGATTGTCGCGCGCCGTGCCATCCTGCGCCCATAAATCGCTTGGACGATGCGCCCGCCATCTAATTGACCGGCGGGCATTAAGTTCAGCGCGGTAATCACCAGTCCCAACCAGCCCAACACCGCCAGCGGATGAACGTCTACTGTTGTCGCTTTCAGTGCGTCGCCCAGAAAAACTTTCGCCAGCATTCCTACAACAATCGAGCCTTGGAAAAATTGAGCGGGAAGTTGAAACAAACTGCCGGGATGAGAGAGGATTAAGCCGACAACTAACATTACTAAGGAGACAAGTCCGCCAGCAACCGGCCCTGCCAAGGCAATATCGAAGAGGACGCTGCGATTGGGCAGTAAGGATTGGAAGCGAGTCAGCGCCCCGAAAGAGCCGATTTGCCAACTGGGGAGAAAGAACGGCCAACTCAAACGGACGTTGTGTTTGCGGGCGAAGAAACCGTGTCCGAGTTCGTGAGCGATTAGAATCGTCCACAATCCGGCGGCGATGGGCAGGGCTTCGCGGTAGCGTCCGAGTTCGCTAAACCAGTCAAATCCTCGTAAGAGTGCGGCGGCTTCAATGCTGGTGGCGATGGTACAAACGAGGAGTACGATCGCTAAGTTTTTTTGAGCCAGACTTAAGGGTTCGGGATCTCTGCTGCTGGGCAGGATGACAATCGTCGGTTTGCCGTCGGGACTTTCGACGAGGAACAGGCGGTATTTCTCATCGAAACGCTGGGCAAGTTTGTCGGCGAGGCGATCGCGGACTTCTGCTGCTTCGCCGCGCAAATTGCCTTTAAAGATGGCTCCTTCTTGGTAGGAAATGGTTTCGGTGGCGAAGAAGGTATCGATTCCGAAAATCTTTTGAATTTCTTGGAGATCGGCTTCTGGAATGGGGAGAACTTCTGGAGCGATGGAAGGCGCAGCTTCAGGGGTGCTAGGGGGTGTGGCGGTTAGCTCAGTTGGCGGTGGGCTGGGGTTGCGATCGCGCAGAATTGAGTCTTGTCCGGCAGCACGCAAGCGATTGCCGAGGTAGATATAAATTCCGGCTGAAACGACTAATAAGCCAACTAACGCGATCGCATTGAGGGCAATTCCGGTGGAAAATAGTCCGAAGAAAACCAGCCAAGGCACCATCAAGACAACGGATTGCAACCAGGCGAGCAGTCCTGCTTTGCCATAGGGTTTGGCGCGATTGTATCCCCAGATGAGTATTCCTGCGGCTAAAAGCAGGATGGAGATAACTGCAAAACTCTCGGATCGATTAAACATGAATTAAATTTCAGCGATCGGTGAACAATTATTCGTTATTAGTTATCTGCGGACAGGTATTAGTTATTAGTTGTCAGTTATTGGTTCTTATCGATTTTCTATTCAGCGGCTACTTCGCTTTCTCTACTATTATGACGAGCGAAAATCACAAAGCTAGCAATTAAAGTTGAGAATTCAAAATTATCAATTGTCCATTATCAATTATCCATTATCCATTGCTTCAATTGCCGCTCGGAGATGCCCTTTATGGCTTGCGAGCCATTGTTCGCCCGCTTGGGGGTCTAAGCCCGTCCAGTGCATCAACAGTGCTAGTTTAACTCGTTTTCCACTGCGCTCTAATAGTTCGTTGGCAGCCGCGCGATCGAGATCGGTGAGTTCCTCGAGAATGCGCAGGGAGCGATCGCGCAATTTACTATTAGTAACAGCAACATCGACCATGCGATTGCCGTACACTTTCCCCAACTTCACCATTACGCCCGTCGAAAGGATATTTAAAGCCATTTTTGTCACCGTTCCCGCCTTTAAGCGAGTGGAACCGGCGAGAATTTCGGGCCCGACGAGCAAGCGAATATCCACATCCGCTTCGACTTGGACTTGTTCGGCGGGGACGCAAGCAATGTAAATCGTTTTAGCACCGCGCGCCCTAGCTGCCGCCAGCGCCCCTAAAACAAAAGGTGTCGTTCCCCCCGCCGTAATCCCCACCACAACGTCGAGATCGTGGATTTGATGGTGGGCTATTGCCGTTTCCCCATCTTCAGCGCGATCTTCGAGATCTTCCGAACTTCGCACCAACGCCCCTGCACCGCCGGCAATAATTCCTTGTACTAATTCCGGCGAAGTGCAGAAGGTGGGGGGACATTCCGCCGCATCCAAAACCCCCAAACGCCCGCTCGTTCCCGCACCGAGATAAAATAAACGGCCGCCTTTTTCTAGCGCTCCATGAATCAGATCGATCGCGGCGGCTAATTCCTGACGCGCCGCAGCAATAGCAGCAAGGGTTTGCGCGTCCTCCCGATTGAAAAGATCGACAAACTCTAGCGTCGAGAGGCTATCTAAATCCCGACTGTTCGGATTGACTTGCTCGGTTAACAGATGACCTCGCGATTCAAAGTTTTTCATGCAATCGGTTAAAAAAAATGGAGCTACTCAATACTGTTAACTGAACTAAAGCAGCCCTTCTAAGCGACGGCGAATCGCTTCGAGTTCGGAGTCCGACATCTCCGATTCCTCCGCTGCTTCCGGTTCCGGAGTTTTACTATTATTTTCCTCCCAATCCGGTTTTTCTACATTCAATTCTGGAGGAATTTCTAAGCGTCCGGTTTCAACAAATTCCGAGTCGTAGCCCGCCTCGCGACAAAATTCCTCTATGTCGTCGGATGGGAAGGCTTCGACGGTGGGAGCCGGAAAATCCTGCGCTTCCAGCATGAGCGCATAACGCAGGGCATCGTCCTCAGACTCAAACATCAGAACTTTATTGCGTCCCCCCATTTGTAGGGTGTGGATGCCCTCATTCTCAGTCCCTGCGTTAATTAATAGAACAAAGATTCGTTTAGGAGCAAGCACGGTGACAATCTGTAGTTTGCTACAGGTAAGATTTTTATTTTACCTTAATGGTGGCCGCTAACTTCTCCTTTCACGTTCGGGAATAGGCAGCACGAGGAATTTAGATCGTCCATCGCCCGTAGCGCGCAACGGGCGATTGCGTCAGCCAAGCCCACATCTGATCCCCCAGGGAAAAATGCCACCACTCCCCCGGATGGGCGGCGAATCCGGCTTCTACCATGACCGTTTTTAGGAGTTGGCGGCGATCGCAATAGTCGCGATCGCGAGGCTCGGTGGAGTTAAGATAGTAATCGGGCTGCGATCTCGCTGAGAGTTCGTCAATTTCCCCTCCCATATCCACAATCTCCCCTGCTGCATCGAGCAACCTGACATCTACCGCAGCGCCCGTACTGTGCGGTGGCGGTGTTGCTGGATTCTCGCTCGGCACTGCCCACAGTTCGTAAACTTCTTCCCAAATTGCCTCCTGTTGTTGTGGTGAAAGGTCTGCTAGGGTTAAATTTCTCGCTTGTAAAACCGTGGTGAAGGTGTAATCGACCATGAATTTTTGCACTTCTACCGGACGGTAAGCATCAAAAATTTGAATTTTCCAGCCGGGACGTAATTGTTGTAAATGTTGTTTTGCTCTCTCTAAGGCTTCTAAGACGGATTGACGCAGAAAATAAGGGGATCTGCCGTTGTAATCGGCTCCGAGTTCGAGGTAAGGATGGGGAGAGATAACTGCAAAATCTTCCAAGGGAATTGGAACCAGAGGCTCGCCGCATTCTGCGATCGCAATTTGGTGATAGGGTTTCAAGAATTTTCTCTCCTTATAGATAGATAGGTCGCTAACTCTAATAAGTAAAGGCAGGTCGCTTTTTGACTCCGTAAAATTGCTGTAATTCCTGCCAGAGCTTGATTTCTATTTTGCACTGTGCGGTGGAATTACGACAATAGGGCAGAATTAACGCCGATATTTCTTTGATAAAAGCTTGTCCTGTTAAACTTCCGTTAAACTTCTGCGAATAACATTATCTTTTGTATCAATTGCAACAGACCCCTCCTCTAAAGTTGGTTAAATTCAAGATTGAATCAGCGATGAAAGAGATATAAGTTTTTCTATTCTAAGAACCTTAACTGTTCTATTTTCACCGAAAACTGCACTATCCTCTTCAATTCTCGCGGTGCTTCTCCCTTTCAAACGTATCCTCTAGAAATTTCTAACCTGTTTGGAGGTTTGTTATGGCGATCGCTCGAGTATTAGAACGAATCGCTCGCAGTAAGTCCGTTCTTTTTCAACTGCTAAAGCCTAATAGCTTGCTCCAAATGTCTTCTGTTGTAACTGTAAGTAATGAGTTCAATATCGAGAAGATTTTCGCAGTTCGCGAAGTCAGCGCTGCTGTTCTGAATATCAGCGGTCGGCAGCGGATGCTTTCTCAAAGATCTGCGTTATTCGCTCTACGCTTAACGTTGGCTACCTCTACGCAAAACCGAGAAAGTTTGCAAAAGAAACTATGCGAAACTTTGGACTTAATGGAGCGATCGCACGAGAGCTTAATTAATGGAGACCTAACGCTCAATCTCTCTGGTGCATTGTCGCCTGCAATCTCCAAAATTTATTACGAAGCGCCTTACCAACTCAATAGCAGAGTTCGAGACTTTTTAGAAGCGGGTAGAAAGTTAGCTCGCATTCCTGCTGACGCTCTCAATTGCAACAACCCTTATCTCCAACATTTACTTCACACTTCCGAAGGCGATCTACTCGAAGCTTTAGATGCAGCAGTTCTGCAATATCAAAAAGAAAAAGAACAGCAAGAAAAAGCGATCGATTTATATCAAGCTAAACTCTATAAAGATACTTGCACGGCAATGGCTGTCGCTCAAGCCAGAAGCCAAGCACTCAGCGACACAATAACGAAGCTTCAACAAACCCAGATTCAATTAATTCAAGCTGAGAAACTATCGGGTTTGGGGCAGCTTGTAGCGGGAGTCGCTCATGAAATTAATAATCCCCTGGGTTTTATTAGCGGAAACATTCAATACGCTAAAATGTATGTTTCCGATTTGATTGAGGTATTGGAGCTATATCAACATCATTATCCCGATCCTCATCCCGAAATCAAAGACTTTAGTCAATCTGTGGAATTGGACTACACCCTCGTTGATTTGCCCAAACTGCTCGATACAATGAATCTGGGAGTCGAGAGAATTAAAGAAGTCGTTCTGAGTCTGCGCAACTTTTCAAGGCTCGATGAGGTTAAGCCAAGTTTAATCGACTTGCACGAATGTATTGAAAGCACGATGACGATTCTACGCTATCGCTTTAAAAGTGATGCTCCGAGTTCCCCCATTAACATTGTTAAAGAGTACACAGCGTTACCAAAAATCGATTGCTATCCCGGACAAATCAATCAAGTTTTGATTAACTTAGTGGGCAATGCAATTGATGCTTTAGAAGGCGTTTCAGAGAACCCTACTATTGTTATTCGGACTAAACCTATGGCAACCGATCCAGGTTGGGTTGAAATTCAGATTGAGGATAATGGTTCTGGAGTTTCTGAAGAATTACAACAAAACTTATTCAAGCCCTTTTTTACGACAAAATCTGTGGGTAAGGGAACGGGGTTAGGATTGTCAATCTCTCACCAAATTATTGTCGAGCGTCACGGTGGAAATCTTATTTATCGATCGCGTCCCGGCGGCGGCAGCGAGTTTACGATTCAGCTTCCACTGCGACAGTAGCGTGTGAGAGCGAGAACTTTATCAAAAAACAATGGGAAGCTCCGGAAGGATACAAAAAGCAATCAACATTACAACCCATCTGAGAATTAATATAATTGCAAGATAACAAGAAAGTTGCACAAAAAATGGCGAGAATTCAAAGTTACGCCTGCCGAGCGAGCGAATAATTTCTTTGAGAATTGCACCGCCATGAAAAGGGAGAATGGGTAGCAAATTTAAAGACAAAAACTTCGTTAGTAAAATTGACATTACTACCCAAATGGGTTGCGAGTCGAGAAGACTCTCAACCCGCAAGAAAAGCGCCCTTCCATACTCAGAATCAAAACTGCTGTGAATAATTTGCTCGAATCCAGAGAGGAGAGCAGTAATTGCTACTTGAGGAGTTAAAATTAAGCTACAAATTGTAAAAATTACGATCGCGCCACTGAGAGTAACAAGAAGCCTTTCAAGGGGATGCAGCCACTCCAGCAAAATTTTCGATCCCAGCGCTAAATCCCGCTCTCTGCTAGCGCGTTGAGAGATTTGAGGCAAATTTTCTCGGTTATAAAATTGAATGCCGCCGCCGATGGGAATGCTTCCGATCTCAAAAGTGGTTCCCCATTTTTCCAAGCGAAGGAGTTTGGGCCTGATAAAAAGCGAAACTTTAAAAACGGCGAGATTGAGATACAGCGAGACAGACGCGATCGCAACCGTATCGATCGCGCTCGCCAAAATATTAGCAACCAGCACCAGCAGCAAGACTTTCATTATAAAGTTACGACTCGGAAAAATACAAAGTCTCTGCCACTCGTTTGAGACGGCGCAATTGAGCCTTCATATCTTGCTTCGTCAAAGGTGCGGCAAAAGTATTAAATCCCCAACGAACGACGGGATTGGGAATCTCAAATTCAAAACGATTGAGGAGGTGAGTTCCTCGCTTTTGGGGCTGACACTCCCAGCGATCGCGACCCCGAAAAAAGCCATCAAATTCCCACACGATCAAACCCGGTTCTCGTCGAGCAACTCGATTTCTCAGCGTTGGCTGCAAGAGGGGAATTTGGAGGATAAAACGGCTGCGACTGCCCGGTTCGGTACTCCATTCGCCAACGGGTTCGCAGCGTAGGACGGGATTAAGCCAGCGGTGCATTAATTCCAAATCGGTAATACATTGTTCGACAACGGTAGCGCTGGCATCAATTTGAATCGACTGTTCGATAATTTGGCGAGAAGACATTGAAATGGCGGATTTTTAGACCGAGTAACGAAAAAACATTAAGTTATTGGATTTGCCAACTTGCATTCGCTCCCTTTTCCCGTAAGATATCCCTAAACCTAGGCACAATGATGTACGTTAAGCGCGGTTTAACAGAGTGCAAGCCTTATTTTAAGCTTACCTCGATCGGAACCCGCCCATAAATCGCGCGCTTGGGGCGCTCGGCATAGGACAATTCTACCGACGGCTCGACAACGGACGAATCAAGTATGGGAAATCGATCATGATAATTATTGACGCGATCGCGCAGATCCAAATCGCCCCACTCTTGGGGCAAACTGACTCCACTTTCACACCCGATTGGCTTTCTTCAGCGCTGGGGGCGGATATCGGAACCTCAGTCTTGAATCTAATCAAAGCCATCCTCATCCTCTTTTTCGGATGGCTGATTGCAATTTTTGCGAGTTTTGTCGCGCAAAAGTTGCTCGAACGCACTACTCTTGACAATAAACTCGCAGCTTGGCTGACGGGATCGCCCACGGGAACGCCGGACCAAGAAAAACCCGCCGTTGAAAAATGGTTTGCATCAATCGTCTTTTGGCTGATTTTCTTGTTTGCGGTGATTGCAGCCCTGCAAGCGTTGAATCTCAACCAAGTTTCCGCGCCCCTACAAAGCTTACTCAACCAAGTAACGAACTTTATCCCGAAACTGGGCGGCGCGTTGCTTCTATTGGGCGTAGCTTGGCTGATAGCGACCTTAGTTAAGGCGATCGTAACGCGCGTTTTGCGGACGGCGCGTTTGGACGAACGCTTAGGACAACAAACGGGAACGACTCCAGAAGCAAACGCATTAACCGTAACCGATACGATCGCCAATACGCTTTATTGGTTCGTATTTTTGGTCTTTCTGCCTTGGATTCTAGAAGCGTTGGGCTTACAAACAGCGTTAGCGCCCGTGGTGGGATTGCTTAACGAAATTCTGTTAATTCTGCCCAATATTTTCGCAGCCTTCTTAATCGCTGCGATCGGCTGGTTAGTCGCGCAAGTGGTTCGCCGCGTCGTGACGAACTTCCTCGCGGCTACGGGAGTCGATCGCGTCGGTGCTAAATTTGGCGTAGCGGGTGTAACTTCGCGGCAATCCCTCTCCTGGATTCTGGGAACGGCAGTCTATATCTTAGTATTGATCCCCGTCGCGATCGCAGCCCTTCAAGCCTTGAGGATCGATGCGATTTCCGTTCCGGCAATCTCAATGCTTCAGCAGATTCTTGACTATCTACCCCGTCTCTTCATTGTCGGCTTGATTCTCGCTTTAGCTTTCGTCGTCGGACAGTATTTATCGGAATTCGTCACCAGCATCCTCACCAGTTTCGGTTTTAATAACGTTTTCCGTTGGATGGGATTGCCCGTCAGCAGCAGTACCGTTCCTCTGCGCGATGGCGAACTTCCCGGACGTTCTCCGACGCGCACGCCTTCGGAAATTGCCGGAATTATCGTGTTAGTGGGCGTAATGCTCGTCGCTACCTTAGCGGCTGTGGATATCTTGCAAATTCCCGCCCTCACGGTTTTAGTCGGCGGTTTGCTCGTGATTGCCGGTCAATTTTTGGTCGGGCTGTTGATTTTTGCCCTCGGCTTGTACTTGGCGAACTTCACCTATAACTTGATTATGAGTTCCGGCAGCCGCCAGTCCCACATTCTCGCCCAAGCCGCGCGCATTGCCATTATTGTTTTTAGCGGTGCGATGGCACTGCAACAAATTGGTATTGCTCCGGATATCGTGAAGTTAGCGTTTGGTTTGCTGTTAGGTGCAGTTGCCGTCGCGATCGCGATTTCCTTCGGTTTGGGCGGACGCGATGCTGCTGGCGAACAAGTTCGCGAGTGGTTGCACTCCTTCAAGCGAAAAGACTAATTATCAATTGAGAATTGACAATTGATAATTGACCGAAAATAATGGGATACAGAGCTACGCCCTTCTAGGGCGGATGCCTGATGGTAGGATAAAGGCATCCGCCACACAGTCAGAGACTCGCGCCAAGAGCGGAGGAACCTGTCTCGCAATGGGCGTAATTTCCTGGGAAAGTTTTGGCTCCAAGGGAGCAGAAAGAATTTTCTCATACAGCGGTGGGGCGCATCGCAGTGAATTTTGGTGAGGGTAAAGTCATTAGACTCCCTACGATCCAAGAATCCTCGCATCTTTAGGGCGAGGAGCCGTCAAAACGAATAATGAATGACGAACAGCCCGGGTTTGCTCCGGGCTTCTCTTTCTTCAGGAGAAAGTTTAAAATCTACCCTCTACTGTTCGTCACGAACTTTTGCCCGGTCGCTCTTCACTATTCACTATTCATTATTCACGGATAACTGATAACTTTTAAATGGTCAACCTCACCCCCAACCCCAGTTTTAGTATTAAAATTTGCCTGGAAGTTCCCAATCGGGCAGGAATGCTGGCCAGCGTAACCCAAGCGATCGCGAATTGCGGCGGCAATCTCGGCGAAATTAAACTCCTCGAACAAACCCGCAAAGTTTCTCTGCGAGAAATTATTGTGGATGCCTCGAGCAGCAACCATGCTGAAGAGATTGTGGCGGCGATTAAAAGTTTGCCGGAAGTAAAAATCCTAGAAGCGCGCGATCGCACCTTTGCCCTGCACGAAGGCGGCAAAATTCACATTAACAGTCGTTTCAGACTGACGAAACCCTCGGATTTAGCAATGGCTTATACCCCCGGCGTAGGGCGGATTTGTCAAGCGATCGCAGCCGAACCCGAAAAAGTTTTCTCCCTCACCATTAAAAGCAATACCGTTGCTATTGTCACCGACGGTAGCGCCGTTCTCGGTTTAGGAAACTTAGGTCCCGAAGCAGCTTTGCCCGTAATGGAAGGGAAAGCTATGCTCTTTAAAGAATTTGCTGGTGTCGATGCCTTTCCAATTTGTTTGAATACGCAAGATCCAGAAGAAATCATTCAAACCGTTAAAAACATTGCACCCGTTTTCGGTGGCGTTAACCTTGAAGATATTAGCGCGCCGCGCTGTTTTGAAATTGAGAAACGACTGCGCGAAGAAATCGATATTCCCGTTTTCCACGACGACCAAAACGGAACTGCGATCGTCACCTTAGCCGCCCTAACAAACGCGCTGATTCTCGTGAAAAAGAGCCTAGAAGAGGTACGAATTGTCATTAATGGGTCGGGGGCGGCGGGCATCGCGATCGCGCGTCTGCTGCGCGAAGCCGGGGCGCAATCCCTTTATTTGTGCGATCGCGAAGGCTTACTCTCCAAGCAGCGCCAAAACTTAACCGCAGAAAAGCAAGAATTCGCCGTCGAAGCGCAAGGAACCTTAGCCGATGCAATGGTCGATGCGGATGTCTTTATCGGCGTGAGTGCGCCGGGAGTTTTAACCCCCGCAATGGTTAAATCAATGGCTCGCGATCCGATTGTGATGGCAATGTCCAACCCAATCCCCGAAATTCAGCCCGAACTCGTCAAAGATGATGTCGCCGTTATCGCCACCGGACGCAGCGACTACGCCAACCAAATTAACAACGTACTCGCCTTTCCCGGCGTGTTCCGAGGCGCATTAGATTGCCGCGCTGCCACCATTACCACCAAAATGTGTTTGGAAGCCGCTAAAGCGATCGCCGCCGCCATCCCCACCGCAGAACTCAACCCCGAAAATATTATCCCTTCCGCCTTCGATCCGCGCATTGCCCCCGCCGTCGCCGCCGCCGTCCAAAAAGCAGCCCGCGAAGAAGGTTTGGCAAGAACTTAAGTAATTCGTAATTCGTAATTCGTAATTCGTAATTAAGTCCAGTAGGGCGGGCAAGAGCGACTTCAAACGTTATCAATTGTCTATTGTCGAATGGCACTGACTTAAGGCGGGTGGGCGCTGCCCACCCTACGAAATTATCTGTAGAGACGTTGTATACAACGTCTCTACGGGCGATTTTTCAACTCTTATTTCAGCGCCATTCGTCTATTGTCGAATGGCACTGACTTAAGACTGGTGGGCGCTGCCCACCCTACGAAATCATCTGTAGAGACGTTGTATATAGCGTTTTTCGTTTGCGTGAGGTACAGTTCCAAAAATCAAATTGGTAGGGGCGCGGATTTCGAGGTCGCCTCGAAATTAAACGCCGCCCCGTAGGGGCGAATGGTATTCGCCCGCTGGGTGTACCTCATCTATGTGAAAACTGCTATACAACGTCTCTACAAGCGATTTTTCAACTCTTATTTCAGTGGCCTTCGTCAATTGTCAATTATCCAAGACGTTATCCATTGTCAATTATCAATTGTCAATTATTCCAAGTTTCTCCAAAACAGGCTTCGTTGAAACCACATGACGTTCTAACCCCAACTCTCGCGGCGGAACCCCCAGCGCCAGCGCGACTAACTGCGGCAAATGCAGCACCGGCAGCCCTAAAGATCGTCCGATAACCTTTTCGACTTCTGGCTGCCTCGAGTCGAGATTGAGATGGCAGAGTGGACAAGGCGTAACTAAACAATCCGCGCCCGCTTCTAAGGCTTCTTGGAGATGTCCGCCCGCCATAGTAAAAGACTCCGCCGCCGCATAACTCGACAGCGGCCAACCGCAGCATTGCGTCCTACCGCGATAGTACACCGGCGTTGCCCCCACCGCGCGGAAGACATTTTCCATCGATTCGGGTTGAAAGGGATTGTCGAAAGGAATCGATTTTTGCGCTCTCAACAAGTAACATCCATAAAACGCCGCGCACTTTAACCCCTCCAAACGGCGCGTTACTCGCTCCTGCAACGCTTCCAAACCATAATCCCCAATCAAAGCCCACAAAATATGCTTGACTTCGCTACTCCCGCGATAGGGCGCGCAATCTTCCTTCACTAAAAAGCGATTGACTTCTTCTAGGTAAGCTGGATTGTTTTCTCGAGCCTCTTTCAAGCGTTCGTCCACATGACCGAGAACGCCTTGACAAGTGCTGCAATGCGTTAAAAGCGGAAGATCGAGCGATTCTGCGAGGGCAATATTGCGTGCGTTGACGGTATCCTCGAGCAGTTGCGAATCTTCTTTGTAAGTTCCCGAACCGCAACAGGCTGCTTTTTTGAGTTCGAGAAGTTCGATACCAAGGGCTTGGGTTAAGGCTGCCGTAGATTGATAGAGTTCCTGACAAGCGCCTCGGGCAACGCAACCTGGAAAATAAGCGTATCGCAACGTCGGGCTAGGCATAGCAATCGAGCTTCTCTCTAATTGATTGGCAAAACAATTTCTTCCATCATTATCATTGCATTTGTAATTTGTAATTTGTAATTCGTAATTTGTAATTCGTAATAGCGAGTCTCGAGCGATCGCGCGTAGGCGATCGCGTAACCCTGAATTGGTGAAAGATACGCTCAAAGCCAGTCCCCTACTGACTTCTGAACGTCTGAACTTCTAGACTCTTCCTCTAAAGGAGATTCACAACCCCCATAGACCCGCTAGAGATAGACTGCGGGCAGGGGTTGAACTCTGATAGAAACAGTTAGAGAATAAGAAAAATAAATTATCTCTAGAGCGTCGATCGCCTGTTTCCAACATCGATGAAGCCTTACCTCGCTGCCGCAGTCCAAATGACCAGTACGCCCGATCTTCAGAAAAATCTGACCGAGGCGGAAGAATTAATCGATCTCGCCGTGCGTCAAGGGGCAGAACTGGTCTGCCTGCCTGAAAATTTCCCATTTTTGGGCAAGGAAGAAGATAAAATGACGCAAGCAGAAGATATCGCGATCGCCAGCGAAAAGTTCCTCACAACGATGGCGCGGCGTTTCCAAATTTCCATATTAGGCGGCGGCTTCCCCGTCCCCGTAGAAGGCGGCAAAGTTTACAACACGGCGCTGTTAGTCGATGCCAACGGAACCGAACTCGCCCGCTACCAAAAAGTGCATCTATTCGACGTAAATTTACCCGACGGCATTACCTATTGCGAGTCCAGTACCGTAATGGCCGGTCAAAAATTACCGCCAATTTATGCTTCGGAAACATTAGGAAATCTGGGATTATCCGTCTGTTACGACGTGCGCTTCCCCGAACTCTATCGCGACTTGTCCCGGCGCGGTGCGGACGTTCTGTTCGTTCCGGCAGCATTTACCGCCTTTACCGGCAAAGATCACTGGCAGGTACTCTTACAAGCGCGGGCGATTGAAAATACCTGTTACGTCATCGCCCCCGCCCAAACCGGCAATCACTACGCCATGCGCTATACCCACGGTCACGCCATGATTATCGATCCCTGGGGAGCGGTACTATCGGATGCGGGCGATAAACCGGGGATTGCCATTGCAGAGATTAACCCCGCGCGCCTCAAGCAAGTGCGCCAGCAAATGCCTTCTCTCCAACACCGCGTTTTTTAAAGCGTTACCGTATCTTTTGCCCGCCCTATTTCCGAACTGTAGAGACGTTGTACACAACGTCTCTATCTAATTGACAATTGATAATTGACAACGCTGACCCATCAATTTAATTGATAATGGACGAATAGCACTGAATAAGAGTTGAAAAATCGCCTGTAGAGACGTTGTATACAACGTCTCTACAGATAATTTCGTAGGGTGGGCAGCGCCCACCAGCCTTAAGTCAGTGCCATTCGATAATGGACAATTGACAATATTGACCCATCAATATTCCACTAGAAAGTAGGGTGCGTTAGCAGACCGTAACGCACCATTATTCCGGCTCTCCAGTTGGTCGATCGAAATTCAAGGTATTGTTAGAAAATAGAAAGTAGGGTGCATTAGCGAAGCGTAACGCACCATTATGACTAGCTACTGTTGACATACTCACCGTCCTAAAGGAGCGGTGATTCTTGACGCTTCACAGCAACTTGCTACCGACGGGGCGGCGTTTAATTTCGAGGAAACCTCGAAATCCGCGCCCCTAGTAGTCTTACTGTCGCTCCACGTCCGTTTAGAGTCTCCCAATGCCCTATGGCGACTGTTTTAATCTGTACGCAAGCAAAAAACTTACTTGTTTGCCTCTAGGGTTGGACTACACCATTGCCCCTTTGCTTTCCCTATTTCCGATCGCAACTCTGACAGGACTTTCAACCTTGCTATTTATTTTGGAGTATCTTAAAACCGGGTGGGTCAGTGACCATCTATATTTTAGCAAAAGCCGTCCTAGATGGTTACTGAGCTTGTCGAAGTAAGGACGGGGTTTTAGACCCAATTTCCTGATAACTGAAATGCCCGACCTCTTCGAGCAATTCATTCACGCCATCCAAAAATCCAAACTCTACGGCGAAGACATCACCCCCACCGCTGAAAACATCGCCGA
Organism: Oscillatoria sp. FACHB-1406; assembly: GCF_014698145.1. Lineage (NCBI taxonomy): Bacteria > Bacillati > Cyanobacteriota > Cyanophyceae > Oscillatoriales > Oscillatoriaceae > Oscillatoria > Oscillatoria sp. FACHB-1406. Next base: position 14,555 of record NZ_JACJSM010000016.1, read on the forward strand.
TATGCTCTGGTTGGCCGTTCAAAAAGGCGCACCGCAACATCATTCCTCTCATCCCCCTTCATCATTCGACATTCAGCATTCAGAATTCAGCATTCATCATTTCCCCCCTCTCCCCATCCCCCCCTCGCCCTCTCTCCCCGTCACCCCCTCGCCCTCTCTCCCCCTCTCCCCCTCTCCCCATCCCCCCCTCCCCTCTCCTGATACGCCGAGCGAAGCCGAAGCGCCCACTCCCTCCCGCCTGCCCTTCAAAACCCCTGCCCCTCGCGCCCTACGCCATAGCCTCGACCTCGCCCGCGCCTTCAAACCCCTCAAACAAACCTATCCCTCCCGCAGCGAAACCATTCTCGATACCCAAGCAACCGTAGAGCGCATCGCAGAAGAACGCCTCTGGTTGCCCGTCCTCAAACCCACCCCCACCCGTTGGCTCGATATTGCCCTCGTCGTCGAAGATAGCCCCTCCTGCGGCATCTGGCAGCAAACTATCAAAGAATTTCAGCAACTCCTTTTGCGACAAGGCGCATTTCGAGATGCGAAACTCTGGTACGTGCGGCCAGATGAAGCCGGAAACCTGGAACTGTTTGCCGCAAATTCTACCCGTACTCTTTCCCCCAAAACCCTCATCGACTCCGAAGGGCGACGGGCAATTTTCATTCTCAGCGATTGCGTTTCCGAGGCTTGGTATGGCGGGAAATGGCTCGAACTGCTGCAAACCTGGGGCAACAAACATCCCGTCACTATCCTGCAACTCTTGCCCGGTAAATTTTGGCAGCGAACCGCCTTGCAACAAGCTGAAAGCGTTTGGATGAACTCGCACCAACCCGCAGCCCCCAATCCCCGCTGGCAACTCGAAAGTCAGGCATTCTGGGAAGAAGAAGCCGAAACCACCGCCGGTTTTCCCGTCCCCGTCGTCAGCCTGGTTCCTCACGGTTTGAAAGTTTGGGCGCAAAACCTCGCTGGGTTGGGAGAGACGCAAATCGCCGGTTACTGCTTCAGCGCAACAACGCCTCGCCCTCCTCAATCAGCGCAAATTGCCGCCGCCCCGTCTTTTGAAACCTTCCTCGCGACAACTTCTCCCACTGCACGGCGCTTGGCTGCATTAATGGCAGCAGTTCCCGTGCAATTGCCGATCGCGCGCCTGATTCAGCAGACGATGCTGCCCGAATCCGATGCGACTCACCTCGCCGAAGTCTTTCTCAGCGGTATTCTGCGCCGTATCGACGAAGAAAAAGACCCAGAGCGGCGCTTGTATGAGTTTGCGGACGGAATGCGCGAGAAAATGCTCGCAACGCTGCCGAAATCGGAAACAGTCGGGGTTATCGACCGACTTTCTGCTTATATTGCCCAACGCGCCGGACTGTCGATGCAAGAGTTTATGGCAGAGTTGAGAGCGCCTTCAGGACGGTTAGAAGGGGAGATGGAGGAGGAAGTTTTCGCTTTTGCTCGCGTGACGTTGGATGTATTGAAGCATTTGGGCGGCGAGTATGCGGCGTTTGCCGATGAGTTGGAGCGCGATGAAACTCCAGAGGGGGCGGTTGAAGAAGCCGTGTCGGAGGAGTTAGCCCACGAGTTAGAGCGCTATGTTGTTTCAGCGCAGCAAGTTGAGGGGGAAAGGCTGGAGGTAGAACCCGTACTGGAAGAGTTGCCTTCCGGAAGGGCGGAACTGACGATAGAGGAAACGGTGTTTGTCTTCACGGTGGCAACGCTCGAACGCCAGTTCAGTATAGAGAGGGAGAATGCAGAATGGGTTATCCAGCGGCAGCAAGGAGAAGCAAGGGGCATTATTCAAAGGCTGAATGACGAGGTACAGCTAGAACTGATGGAGATTCCGGGCGGAACGTTTTTGATGGGGTCGCCGGAAGAGGAACGCGATCGATATGATGATGAAGGGCCACAGCATGAGGTGACAGTTCCCCCGTTTTATATGGGGCGCTATCCAGTGACGCAAGGGCAGTGGCGAGTTGTAGCGGGCTGGGAAAAAGTCGAACGCGACCTCGACCCAGACCCTTTCAGTTTTAAGGAACCTTATGAAGAATACGAGCGCTGGACTCGTCCGGTAGAAATGGTTTCTTGGTACGACGCAGTGGAGTTTTGCGCCCGTTTAAGCAGAAAAACGGGGTGGGAGTATCGGTTGCCCAGCGAAGCAGAGTGGGAATATGCTTGTCGGGCAGTTCGGTTTTTGGAAGAAGGGCAGAAGTACCCGCCCTTTCATTTTGGCGAGACAATTTCTACCGAACTGGCGAACTACGACGGGAACTACACCTACGGAGAAGGAGAGAAAGGAGAATATCGAGAACAAACAACCCCCGTGGGATATTTTCAAGCAGCTAATGCTTTTGGGCTGTACGATATGCACGGTAATGTTTGGGAATGGTGCGCCGATGCTTGGCATAGTAATTATGAGGGAGCGCCTGATGATGGAGCTATATGGCTATCTAGTGATAGTAGTCTTTATGTACTACGCGGGGGTTCGTGGAACCTCAATCCAGGGTACTGCCGTTCTGCCTGCCGGTACAGCTACAATCCCGACGATCCCGACTATCGGTTCAGCAACATCGGGTTTCGCGTTGTAGGTTGCGCGGCGAGGACTCTTTAGCTTTTTTGTCCTCTTGCCACCTCGACTTACCTCGACTTCGCTCGGTACAAGTCGCTCGGTGCGTCGCTTTTTTGCCCTTTGCCGTTTGCCACCTTCCCCGCAGAGACGTTGTATACAACGTCTCTACAGTTTTTAATACCAATTTTCAGTCCTGATGCACTAGATTTTATCTGTAGGGGCAGAGCATTGCTCATTGGTGTCAACTTAAGGTGAAACACTTAGCCCGCCAGGAACTCAAGTTCCACAGCGATTAGCTCAAACCCGTTGAAACGGGTTGAATACATCTGAATTTTTCAGTCCTATAAAGAGGACTTGAGTTATTAGCCTTGGGTTTTGAAAGAAATCCCTCGCGCTATGCTCGGTTATTGCTGAAGTATTGCCGAACTCGTCTCTCTAAAGATAGATATTTGGGCGAGCTTTGCACAAAAAGCGCAAATTTACCTACGATTGAATTAGGGCGAATCTTCAGCACGCTTGCTGTTATTTTGCCTCTGTTTGCAATTGGAGATTTTTATAATTATGACAGCATTTCAACCCCAACAAGAAAAGAGTCTTATCGCTTTCATTACAGCGCTCGGTCAACAAGAGGAATCTTTACCCCCCGCGCTGCAAGCGCAACTCCATTCCATCGCTCAAAATCTCGATAGTCGAGTGGTAGAACTCCCGACGATTGCAGCGAGTCTGCCAAGCTTGCAGAAGGCGTATCAGGAAGCACTCAGCGAGGCGCAGTCGGAAACGGATGATTCCCGTGCGGTTCTCGTTTCTAGGGGTAATTCAGACCGCAGCAGCGAATTAAGAGATCGCGCGATCGCCATTTTAAGCGATTCTAACCCCGTCGGAGCCGCTCAAAAGAGCAAGTTTGGAAGCAAGGGTTTGATTGCTTCCAATCCTTTAAAGCGGTTATTCGGCAGAGGGTAACAGATTTGAATTTGAATAGGCAGCTAGCAAGGTTTAGAGGGCATAGCACTGCTATGCCCCAACGAAATATTAACCAAAATTTAGCAAGTTATTCGCGATTTTCTTGTTACCAATTGTCATAGGCAGCGCGATCTTCTCCGAAAGAATCACCGATGCTTGACGATCTGGCATAATATCTAGACGGTGCGTTACGCTTCGCTAACGCACCCTACGATCCTATAAGATGGGTGAATTTTTAGAATTAAGATTGCTATTATTAGTAAAGGTTTTTAGTAAACCCACACTACATAACTACTCGCTTAAATTTTGGAATAGGCGATCGCGTAATTTTTTCAAGTCTGCTTCGGTTGGCTGTTGACCTTGCGTAATCAGGTAAATCGCATTCAATAATTGATCGGTTGCGAGGTTTTGATTTTCGCGATCGCGGCGCTTTAAAAACTCCTCAATCGTTCTCTCAACTTCTTGGGGTAAAGTTTCCCCTTCTGCGTGCAAATATTGCTTGACAATTTGTTTAATATGTGTTTCATCGGGGTCTCTCATTTCCAAACGCAAACACCGCCGGAGAAATGCGGGAGGAAAATCGCGTTCGCCGTTACTTGTCAGAATAACAAAAGGATAAGTTGTTGCGCGGACTAATCCCCCAGTAATTATGTAAGTTTGCTCTTCTGTGCCTCGATAATAAGTTTGCACTTCAACCGTTTCTTGCTCGCCTTTAATACGGACTAATTCGGGAATATCGAATTCGCCTTCTTCAAAAATATTGAGAAGATCGTTCGGTAGATCGATATCGCTTTTGTCAATTTCATCAATCAGCAAAGCGCGCGGTTTATAGGAGGGCAGCATTGCCGTTCCCAACGGCCCCAAACGAATATATTTCCCAATATCTTCTGCCTGTTTTTCTAGGGGATTTTCAAAACTTTCTGGATTTGTCTGCGACTGACTGAATTGTTGGCTATCTCGCAACCGTCCGATCGCGTCATACCGATACAATCCTTCTTGTAGCGTCGATCGCGTCGAAATCGGCCACACCAGCACTTCTCCCAACCCCAACTCCCGCGCAACCGCATAAGCAAGCGTGGTTTTGCCCGTTCCCGGTTTCCCCGTCACCAACAGCGGACGGCGTAAATATAGCGCAGCGTTCACCAATTCCACCTCATCGCCGCGAACGACAAACTGCGCGCCGCGATTCTGCTGCTGGTAGCCAAATCTTCGCCAACTGGGAGGTTCGGGCAGTTCCCAGTCGTGTTTGATGTTACCGTCGCCGTTAAAAATCTTCCAATCGTTCATAACGAATTACTGCGGAATGAAGGAGCATCGGGGGGAACTCTATAGGGATTGTCCCACAGAAGGGAAAGATGGTGGCCGATATGCGTTTCGTCCTTTCGAGGGGTGGCATTTCTGATTGCTTTTAGCCGATTGGGCAGTTCGACGACAGAAACTTTTAGCAGTTGTTCGTATCTTTCTGCCTCGCCACAGGAATCAATATCTTGGCGACTCCAAAGCGTGACGGGAATTCCTTCTTTCATGATGATGGAAAACATTCCTCCGGGTTCGCTTGCTGGCGGTACAATGGTTTTTCTTCTCAAGCCGATATAGCCTCGTTCTAAGTCTTCAGCAACTTTTTCCCGCGCGCGATCGCAACAAGCTAAAATTTCAAAACAACAAGCATTCTGTTGAAGGCATTTCCATTTTTCTCGCCATTCCTGGTTTTTTAAGTAAGGTTTACTGTAGCCCAAACGCTCCAGAATTCGCACGACAACGGGATATTCTTCGCTCAGCGGAAAAGGTTCATCATACTCATCATCGCGTTTCCAGCGATCGATCGCTAAATCGAGGAGAGTGTAGGGAAGAAAACACTCAATTTGCAACTTTCCTTGGGTTAACTGACGACTTTGTTCGAGGATATCTGTCAGTAATTTGGGTTCTAGGGTTGCGAGTTGCGATCGCGATAAAGGAGGTAGATTGACGGTTAAAGTTTGGTAGCGCGTCACTGAACTTCGCTCGTCTTCCTCCATCAAAATTCCAGCTTCAAGATTATAGCGATCTGAAGTTTCATTACTCCGAACAAAAATGAATAAGTAGCTTTGAGTGGTTGGCTGCTTTTGGGTTAAAACGGCGCGATCGCAAAGCCGGTCAAATTCTTGTTGCTCGATCTGAAATGCGTTCTTTGCCCACTTTTTTAAATTTTCAAATAAAGAAGGAAATGCAGGGACTAACTTTGAGGCGAATTCAACTATCCGACTACAATTATTTTCCCCCGTTGGCATTTCGCTGAGATCGAAAACACAATCAGCGAGGGTTGTCGGAAATTCTGATTGCCATCCAGAGGGGCGACAGGCTCTATAAGCTTCTTCAATGATGCGTTTTGAAGATACAAAATGAGGGTTTAGCAGCCTTATAAGTTGTCCTTGTTGTTTCCAGGTGTTGGCTAAAGCTTGAATCGAAATTGCATCAGCTTTCCGATGTTCTACATCGGAACGGGTCATCATACCGACAACGCCTTGCTTTTGTTCGTCCCAAACGGGTGCGCCACTGTAGCCCGGTAGAATCGAAATTTCTGCGTGTAGTTGCAGCCAACCTCCAGCTTGTTCGCCCAAAATTTTTCCTTTTGCCCAATCTCCTCGTAAATCGTAACCTTCCGGGAAACCTAAGACTCGAAAATCATCATTCCATTGAGTTTTTTCTTTAGCGACAGGGATAGGTTTAACATCGGAAGGAAGGGGAGTACATAGTTCTAAAAGGGCTATATCTATTCCTTCTAAAGCTTTCAGAAAATTATAATTTGGCTTCCAAAAAATAACCTTTGCCCTTTGTTGGAGACAAGGTGAATTGAAGGGAAATTCAAGCTCAATCTCAGTTTCGGGAAGGTCGCCACTACAGCTAATACCTAAAACTTGTTCGATGACATGGGTGCAGGTGAAGATGTATTGAGAAGAAACGAGAAATCCCGTTCCTCTAGTGGCTCCCGCACTATCTAAGATTCGCGCGATCGCGCGTTTGTAAGTTTCAAATTTATCGGTCACGAACCCTCCAAACTTACCCAAAAAATCAGCAGAATTTTCATCTGTGCCAATGGGGGCGAATACCATTCGCCCCTACCTGTTATCGTTAGGGACGTTATCGATAACATCGATACGGAATAAAATTTCACAGAATCAAACTACTGAGGTTTCTTGCTCCATTTCAAAGTTACTTCATAAGTTGCTTCTGCCCCCGCCGTGACCACTGCACCCACAGAACCGCTTAATTTAATGCCAAATTTAACTTCGATTTGGTCTTCTTCTTCGCTCAAGTCGTTGACCTTTTTTCTTAAGGCTTTCATCATCGGACGCAGATTATCCAAAGCTTGCTCGAAAGTTTGCTTGGCTTTGGCGGCAACTTCACCCGGTCGCGCTACGGGTCTTGGTCCGGGGGCTGGCGGTTCGTCTACTTCAACTAATACGGTGCTACCGTCTTCGAGGGGATATTCGATGAGTTGGGTCATTGATTGGGTGAAGTGAAGATTTTTCAATCCCAGTTTAACAAGTCGATCGGGAGTGTGCCTTGCACTTTATTTGACGCTTCGCGAGTACACCCGATTACAAAACTTCTAAAATTGCTCAACGCCACCCTATTCGCCGCTAGAAATGAGTTGCTCGCGCTCGATGATGCGCTCTGAAAGGTTAAATTGTAGAATTTTTACTGTTACTCGCCCTTCTGGAGTCAAGGGGGTAATTATCGCGCCATCTAGTCGAAAGTGGTTCGACCATTGTTGAAGGCGAGGATTATAAAAAGGCGTAAGTTTTTTGGTATCCGGATCGAGCGAACCGAGATCGGTTCCTTTAAAGCGATTGCAGTAGGTACAAGCTAAAGCTAAGTTCTCAGCAATGCTAAGCCCACCATGTTTTTCTGCAATGATATGTTCCATTTCAAAGGCGAAAAAGGAAGCTGTTTGGGGAAATCGGCAATACTCGCATTGTCCGGCGGCTCGTTGGGTGACGAAGCGACGTAGTGCAGAGGGAATATAGCTCATTCTGCGGTTTGTAATTGCTTGAACGCATAAGCTTTAGCCAACCGCACCCAATGTTCGAGGAGTAAGTAGCGATCGCGTTCGATTTCTCGCTCGGACGAGAGATTGCCGGATTTACTAGCGGCAAGCAGTTCGCTCATACGGGCTTGTAAGGCAGGGGCGGGGCGAAGGGCGAGGATAGCTTCAGGACTGGGCTGACTGGCTAGCAGTTCGAGAATTTCGAGTTCGTTGTGGTAAGCGGCGGTTTCGGAAGCTGGGAGTTCGGCGATCGCGCGTTCCAAAACTTCCGGCAGGCGATCGCCCAGTTGTTTCAGTTTTTCGCCAATACAATCCGGGACTTCAAGGGTAATCTGCATGGCTATTGAAGATAAAAGCTGGGTAAACTCCCTTCATCTTAGTATCGCACCCATCCTCGCAGCCAACCTCCTCCGTCGATTCCCCAGCCCCCTAAGTCATAAAATCGCTATAAAAGAAACACTCTGACGGCAAGGATGCCTATACAATGGTCAGGATTTAGGTTAACCATCCGATCGCACTAACAAAAGCCCTATGCCTCGCCGCAACGATATCCAAAAAATTCTCCTACTCGGTTCCGGCCCCATCGTCATCGGACAAGCCTGCGAGTTCGACTATTCAGGAACGCAAGCCTGTAAAGCTCTGCGGGAAGAAGGGTATGAAGTGATTCTTGTCAACTCCAACCCTGCAACAATTATGACCGATCCGGAAACGGCGGATCGCACCTATATCGAACCGCTGACCCCGGAAATGGTGGAAAAGGTAATCGATAAGGAACGTCCGGATGCACTGCTGCCGACGATGGGCGGACAAACCGCTCTCAATCTGGCTGTGGCCTTAGCTAAGAATGGCGTTTTGGAGAAGTACGGCGTAGAACTCATTGGGGCGAAACTACCGGCGATTGAAATGGCGGAGGATCGTCTACTGTTTAAGGAAGCGATGGCTCGTATTGGCGTAGGTGTTTGTCCTTCAGGGATTGCGAATACTCTAGAAGAAGCGCGCGCGATCGCAGCCGAAATTGGGACTTATCCCCTCATTATCCGCCCTGCGTTCACGATGGGCGGCACTGGCGGCGGCATTTCATACAACCAGGAAGAGTACGAGGAAATGGCCCAAGGCGGGATTGATGCGTCGCCGGTTTCTCAAATTTTAGTCGAGCGATCGCTCCTCGGTTGGAAGGAGTACGAACTGGAAGTGATGCGCGACCTCGCCGATAATGTGGTGATTATTTGCAGCATCGAAAACCTCGACCCGATGGGCGTTCATACCGGCGATTCGATTACCGTCGCACCCGCCCAAACCCTCACTGATAAGGAATACCAACGCCTACGCGATGCTTCGATTAAAATCATTCGCGAAATCGGCGTGGAAACCGGCGGATCGAATATTCAATTTGCCGTCAATCCCATCAACGGCGAAGTTATTGTCATTGAGATGAACCCCCGCGTCTCTCGTTCTTCTGCCCTCGCCTCGAAAGCAACCGGCTTCCCGATCGCGAAAATGGCGGCAAAACTGGCGGTTGGTTATACCCTCGACGAAATTCCCAACGATATTACCCAAAAAACGCCCGCTTCCTTTGAACCCACCATCGATTATGTGGTGACGAAGATTCCTCGTTTTGCCTTCGAGAAATTCCCCGGTTCCGAACCCGTGCTGACGACGCAAATGAAGTCTGTCGGCGAAGCAATGGCGATTGGGCGGACGTTCTGCGAATCGTTCCAAAAGGCGCTGCGATCGCTCGAAACCGGACGTTCTGGCTTTGGTTGCGATCGTACTGAGTCGATTCCCTCCCTGCAACAGGTGCGCGCCTCCCTGCGTACCCCCAACCCCGAGCGCATTTTTAGCGTCTACCATGCCCTCAAACTGGGTATGACGGTAGAAGAAATTCACGAACTCACCGCGATCGATCTCTGGTTCCTGGACAAGTTTGTCGAACTCCTCGAAATCGAGAAATTCCTCAAGCGCACCCCCTTGCAAGAGATTGATGCGGAAAAAATGCGTTTTGTCAAGCAAAATGGTTTTAGCGATCGCCAAATTGCCCACGCTACCAAAACCAGCGAAGACGAAGTACGCAACTATCGCAAATCCCTCGGCATTACCCCCGTTTACAAAGTCGTCGATACTTGCGCGGCAGAATTTGAAGCTTACACGCCCTACTACTACTCCACCTACGAAGTCGGCGAATGCGAAGTTACGCCCGTAGAAAAACCGAAAGTAATGATTCTCGGCGGCGGGCCGAACCGCATCGGACAGGGGATTGAATTCGACTACTGCTGCTGTCACGCCGCTTTTTCCCTCAGCGATGACGGCTTCGAGACGATTATGGTCAACTCCAACCCCGAAACCGTTTCCACCGACTACGATACTAGCGATCGCCTTTACTTTGAACCCTTAACCAAGGAAGACGTTCTTAACATTATCGAAGCCGAAAACCCCAAAGGAATTATCATCCAATTCGGCGGTCAAACGCCCTTAAAACTGGCAGTTCCCCTGCAAGAATATCTCGATAAACTGCCCGAAAAAACAACCCAAATCTGGGGAACTTCGCCCGATTCTATCGACATCGCCGAAGACCGAGAACGATTTGAAAAAATCCTGCGCGAACTGGATATCAAACAACCGCCCAACGGCACGGCACGTACTTTTAACGATGCCCTAAAAGTCGCCAATCGCATCGGTTATCCCGTCGTCGTGCGTCCTTCCTATGTATTGGGCGGACGGGCAATGGAGATTGTTTACGCCGATAGCGAACTCGAGCGTTACATGAAATTCGCCGTACAGGTAGAACCCGACCATCCGATTTTAATCGATAAGTTCCTTGAAAATGCGGTGGAAGTCGATGTAGACGCGATCGCGGATAAAACTGAAAAAGTCGTTATCGGCGGCATCATGGAACACATCGAACAAGCCGGGATTCACTCCGGCGACTCCGCTTGTTCCATCCCCCATACCTCCCTCTCCCCCGCCGCCCTCGAAACCATTCGCACTTGGACAGTGCAACTCGCCCGCGCCCTCAAAGTCATCGGCTTGATGAACATTCAATATGCCGTCCAAGGCGAAACGGTATACATCCTCGAAGCCAACCCCCGCGCCTCTCGCACCGTTCCCTACGTCTCCAAAGCCACCGGCGCATCGCTAGCCAAACTCGCCGCCCGCGTTATGTCCGGTAAAACTCTCGAAGAATTGGGCTTTACCCAAGAAATTATTCCCAAGCACGTTGCCGTAAAAGAAGCCGTTTTACCGTTCAATAAATTCCCCGGTACCGATACCTTACTCGGCCCCGAAATGCGATCGACAGGGGAAGTTATGGGGATTGATTTTGACTTCGGAAAAGCGTTTGCTAAAGCCGAATTAGCAGCAGGCGAACGATTACCTTTATCGGGTACTGTTTTTGTGACCATGAACGATCGCGATAAAGAAGCCGTCGTTCCTGTCGTGCGCGATTTCATGGATTTAGGTTTTAAAATTATTGCCACAGAAGGGACGCAAGCCGTATTAGAAAAACACGGTTTAGATGTGGAATTAATTTTAAAAGTCCATCAAGGTCGTCCTCACGTTCTCGATGCGATGAAGAACGCCCAAATTCAATTGGCGATTAATACCCCTTCTGGTCAAGAAGCGCGAGAAGATGGAATTTTAATTCGTCGGACTTGTTTGGCGTATAAAATCCCCATTATCACCACCATTGCCGGGGCAAAAGCAGTTGTTTCCGCAATTCGGACGCTGCAATCGCAACCGTTACAGGTGAAGGCGTTGCAGGATTATTTGGTGTGAAGATAATGGACAATTGATAATGGACAATTGACACTGACTTATACCAATTCTCAGTTACGATGCACTAAATTTTTCGTCGTAGGGGCAGCCACATTGTTATGCCCTCTTCGGGAATCGTGCAAAATCAATGAGAATTGGTATTAAGAAAGAATAAATCGCCTGTAGAGACGTTGCAAGTCAACGTCTCTACAGATAAAAAGGAGGAAAGCTAATGCTTCCCTCCTTTTTAGACTCACAGATATTGTTAAAGGGGATATATCAACCCGACTCGAAATTCGAGAGGATTTTAATAAGCTAAGCCCATGCTGCGAGTGGTTTCAGCACCCAGGTAAACCCGGACGCTGAGGAAGTCGGTCGGGCAGGCGGTTTCGCAACGCTTGCAGCCTACACAGTCCTCAGTGCGAGGAGAGGAGGCAATTTGACCGGCTTTACAGCCATCCCAAGGCACCATTTCTAGTACGTCGGTCGGGCAGGCGCGGACGCATTGGGTGCAACCAATGCAGGTGTCATAGATTTTGACGCTATGAGACATTAGAAAATCGGCTCCTTAGCGAGTGTTCTCGTGTTTACGCAATACAGATAAGCTCAAAGCTTAGTTTACCTTAGCGTTTGAAGTTCCTCGAACAACGGGGAAGATAACTTTAAATTCTGTTACAGAAGAGGGGTAGGGGAGAGGGGGAGATGGGGAGATGGGGTGACGGGGTGACGGGGTGACGGGGTGACGGGGTGACGGGGTGATGTACGAACTACGAATTACGATCGCGGTATGGGGGTTAAATATTGGGTGAGGGTAAAAGCATCAACGCCTAACTCCGTGCGTTTCCGGGCGGCGAGAATTCCGGCGCGGGCGTGCCATTCGGCGGCGATAGCAGCGATGGTATGACTTGCCCCTTGTTGCGCGACTAAACCGCCCATTAACCCGGAGAGTACGTCGCCGCTACCGCCTCGGGCGAGGGCGGGGGTGCTTTCGGGAATCAGCCAGATTTGACCTTCGGGATTGGCGATCGCGGTTCTGGCTCCTTTCAGCAGTACAATAGTTTCACAGTGCAGTGCTGCTTCTCTTACCGCAGCGATACGATTTTCCGGGGCGATATCCGGGAACAAGCGCTTGAACTCCCCGACGTGAGGCGTAAGGATGGTGGGATAGGAGCGTTGAGATAATCTAGTTTCCGTCCCCAAACGAGCTAAAGCATTTAAGGCATCTGCGTCTAAAATCAGCGGTACGGGCGCGCTTAAAACTCGTTCCACTACGGGGAGGGCATCGAGAGTAATTCCGGGGCCGCAGGCGATCGCGCTAAACTGAGAGAGGTCTAAATCGGGCAAATCCGCGATCGCACCACTCTCCGTCTCCGGGCAGCCCACAACCAATGCCTCCGGTAACTGCGCCACCAACAACGGTTTCAGCGACTCCGGAACCGCCACCGAAAGCATTCCCACCCCACTCGCCCGCGCCCCCAACGCCGTCAAAATCGCCCCTCCTGCATAGCGTCGCGAACCGCAAATCAGCAATAAATGTCCTTGTTTGTACTTGTGCGTTACCGCAGGACGAGGTAATGGCAAATTCGACAAAACGACTTCCCGCGTGAGTCGCTGCACGGCGGGTACGGGCGAGAGAATCGCCTCGATATCCGCTTCCGGAATACCAAAATCTACCAGCGAAACATCGCCGCAATACCCCAACGCCTCATCTTGAAAAAAAGCGCACTTCCACAATCCCAAACAAAACGTCTGCGTCGATCGTACCGCAACCCCTAAAACCTCCCCCGTATCGGTATGAATCCCTGAAGGCAAGTCGATACTAACGACGGGTTTCTGCCACGAGTTGAGCGTTTTCACGGCTTCAGCGATACTGCCAGAAAGCGTTCGTTCTAAGCCAAAACCGAACAACCCATCGATAATGAAATTGCAGGGTTCTAACTCCGAAATGTCATCAAAAACCGCAATGCCCAAACTGCTAGCATAATTGAAGTGGGCGGCGGTCAGTTCTTTCAACTTCGCGAAGGGACGGTATAAATTGACCTCATAGCCTTGCAAGTGTAACTCCCGCGCCACAACTGCCGCATCGCCGCCATTGTGTCCCGGGCCGACGAGTACGCCGACTTTTGAGGGGGGGTAGAGCGTCATAATGCGCGCGGCGATTAATCCGGCGACTTTTTCCATTAACGCAGCGACGGGCATTCCAGCCGCAAAAATGCGTTCTTCAATCTGGCGCATTTGTTCGGCGCTGACAACGGCGCGATTGAGAAGAGCGCGATGTGAGACTGAAGAAGCGCGATTGTCAAAAGGTTCCATTTTCCCGATAATTTAAGTTCGCTTTTATGGCAATCTAGTTTAGTGAATAGTGAATCGTGAATGGTACGCGATCGCAAAAACTGTTCCTTGTCCGCGATCGCGAGTTGCCGTTCGCTTGCCCGCTCTGCCCTGTAGCTAGCAGTTAGCCCGAGATTATCAAATCTAAGATTTTTGCCGTTTCCGTTCGATGACTAGCCGCTTATTCACTATTCAAAACTCACTATTTACTCTTCACTCCAATGGTTCCATTAAAAGACGAAAATCCAATAACGATTACACCGTATGTCACCTATGCGTTAATCGTTCTCAATATTGCTGTTTTTATTTTCCAGCTTACCTTAAGTCCAGCCGCCCTTGAAGGGTTCTTCCATCTTTTTGCGGTCGTACCGCGAGAACTGACAGCAAGTATAGAGGGAATTCCGATCGGTCAGCCCGTACCAGAACCGCTGACGTTATTTACCTCTCAGTTCTTACACGCCGGTTTTTTACATATCGGCTTTAATATGTTGTTTCTTTGGATTTTTGGCAACAATATTGAAGAAGAACTCGGACATTTTAAATTTTTGTTCTTTTACTTAGTTTGCGGCGCATTAGCAGCTTTAACCCAGTGGTTTTTCGCTTCGGGTTCTGCGATTCCTTCTTTAGGGGCGAGTGGCGCGATCGCGGGCGTAATGGGAGCCTACATTTTTAAGTTTCCCCAAGTTCGGATCGTAACTCTCGTTCCTTTAGGCTTCTTCTTCTTTACCCTTCGCGTTCCCGCGATCTATTTCTTAGGTTTTTGGTTCGTGCAACAAGCGTTTAACGGTCTTGCAACGCTGGAAGCGCCGGTGAATGTCGGGATGGAACAAGGCGGGGTTGCGTATTGGGCGCACGCAGGCGGGTTTGTGTTCGGCGCGATCCTTGCTTCGCTGCTAGGGCTATTTTCTACGCGATCGCAACTTCCGGAATAGAAAAGTTTCACACTTCTCCCAGCAATCAATATTGCTGCGCCCACTCTTTTTTTAGCATTATCCAAAGGGTGGGCATTGCCGACTTAAAGCGCACGTTAGATTCAAGAGCTTTGCCGCAATGCCCACCCTACTAGAACTCTTTTTTAGCATTATTCAGCAATCCCTATTCGGGAAAGTAAATTTTCTTGAAGTGCTTTTATAATTCTATTGTAGAAGGGTAGGGATGAATTGCATTCGCCCTTCTGACGAACAATCCTGTCATTGATGGGATAATAAAGCAATTAGCCTCTATTCCTGCTACCCAGAAATTTTGCCTCACTATAATAATCTTATTGAGATGGTGTGGTTAATGACAAAAACTCCTTTGAATCAAGTTTTAACTGGCGATTGCCGCGAGGTTATGAAGCAATTACCGGATTGTTATCTATCTGCTTGTATTACCGATCCGCCTTATAATTATGAATTTATCGGTCATAAATGGGACGATTCAGAAATCAAAAGACGTATCGAACGAGTGAATAGCAAAGACAATAAAACGCTCGTTAAAAATATTCCTTATGGTAGTGGCTTAGCAGGAGGAGTCAGAAACGAGAAATGGTATCAAAGGAACCGCAACAACATTTTAGATTACCAACAGTGGTGCTTTGAATGGGGAGAGCAACTGTTTCGGATTTGTAAACCGGGTGCAACGGTTCTTGTTTTCAATAGCACGCGCACCGTTGCTCGCGTCCAAGTCGCCCTAGAAAACGTGGGTTTTTATGCCCGCGATATTCTCGTTTATCGAAGACCGAGCGGTATTCCTAAAGGAGTCAATATTAAGCGACAACTCGAAAAAAGAGGATATAAAAACTCCAAAGAATGGGAGGGTTGGCACAGTTGTTTGCGAAACGAATGGGAAGCGATTTGCGTCCTACAAAAACCCCTGGTCGATAATTATTTAGAAACTTTGATGGAATACGGTACGGGTCTTTTTTATACCCAAGATTCTTTGGGAGGGTTTCAATCCAACATTATTGAAGGTCTAGCACGCGAAAAAAACGAGGACTTTAACGTTCATTGTACGGTTAAACCGCTTTCTTTAATGAGAAAGCTCGTGGAGATATTTGTCCCGCGCTCTGAAAATTCTATCCTTATCGATCCTTTTGCTGGTTCGGGAACAACGTTGCTAGCTGCTAAAGAATTTGGCATTAAATACATTGGAATTGAAATTGTACCTGACTATATAGAAATTATTAATAAGCGTCTCGATCGCGTTAGCGGTCAACAGGGAAAGCTTTCGCTCTTTCCCTAAGAAAGGATTTCAGAGCGAAGCCGCTTAATTGTTGTATAAATCCGAACGCAAAATCGCCCATATAAACTTTCCAAGTTCCAGTTTCACAGGCAGTAATTGCAGCGGGAAGATTATCTTCTCGGAGAACTAAAAGAATGGGTTCATAGCCTTGCGAGCGCAGGAGCGATCCATAAGATTTAAATTTTTTCAGCGTTCCAGAATCTCCCGAACCGATCCGATATTTTGTATCAATCGCGTACCGCTCGACAATCAGATCGCATGGTTCATCGCTACCGACTTTCAACGCAGGTTGAAAGCTTTGACAATACGCTTGACAAGTTTCAACAACTAACAATTACCAACACATTCCTAGCTCGCGTCCCCAATACTGTCGATTTTCTCGTTTGACGGCAGGGGAAATACCAAACACATCCATTAAAGGGTCATTCTCTTCGTTTTCTTCTGCGTAAATCTTGCCAATAAATGAGTTTTAGTATCTTACTAAAATTTGCTCCAGTGTCTTTTCAGTCATCATTTGAACTCACATTCTGCGCGACGAGAGATACCACGGCTGTACAATCGATCGCGTCTACTGAAAATTCGCATAGTTCCCCAAATCCTTAATCTCCGGTTTGGGATAGGCTTTCACCACTTTCCAGAGAACAACGTAACTGCCGTCGGGATTGCGACGCAGGGGGCGAAAGGCGATCGCGAGATCGCTGCTGGGGGTTTGCAAGATGCGTCCGGCGTGTCGTCGGCGATCGCGCGGGATTGGTTCGTTGTTGAGAATGACGGCAGGCAGTTGATATTGAATTAAGCGCAATAAATAAGTATGTTCTACCCGAGCGGGTGCGTAAGAAACGGCGGGCGGGCGGGCGGTTGGGGCAAAATCTAAGCCGAGTTTGTCGAAGAAAAAGCGGCGTTGGTCGGCTTCGATCGCGCGCAATTCTTGAGGCGGGCGGTAGTTGACAAATAGCTCGCGCTGTGCATCCGTGAGGGCATTAAAATCGCGATCGTACCAATCGATTTTTTTGTCGTCGTAGTCGGGGAAATCCTCAAAGTCGATATCGTCGCCAAGATCGACCATAAACCCATAGGTGAGGGAACTGGTCGCGATCGCGAAACTCTCTCCCTCTATTTTCAGGGCGAGGCGCGGTAAAAACCCGTAAGCAAGGGTTTCTAACGGCACGAAAGGACGAGGCGCGCCCATCTCCGGATAGAGGCGATCGCGCAATTGATTGAGATCCAACGGCGAGGGCGGTTCCGGAAAAATCGTCGCGATGCCGGTATTCGGCTGCTCGAGAACATCCTCATAACCTTTGATTTCTTCGGGATACAGCGCCAAATAATTCGGGCTGCCGCTCAGCGATCGCGTTTCAGCAGAAAAGTTATTATAGCCAGCAGGAAGGCTATTTTGAGCAGCTAGGAGCAAGCGGCGGCTGGTTTCAATCGCATAAATCGCCTCGGAATTCGGAATCGCTACCGAGGTGGGTGCAGCGTTTCCGTTCGCCTCCGGTTTCTTCACCGGTTGAGAGACAACAACCGGCTCGGGTGTAGCGGCTTCGGCGGCGGCGACGGAAGCCGAAAAAGCAGAACCATTGGTATCGTCGCCGTTTGCGGGCTTGAGGGGGAGGGGCTGCGTCGGTCGGAGGGAAAGATCGAGAGGGCGCAGGAGTGTCGTGCGGCGATCGAGGAAGGGAGAAAGGGGTTGAAGGAGTTGTTGGGTGTAAAAGAGGGAGCAGTACGTTTGTTGCTGGGCAGGAGTAAAATCTGAGGGGAGCGCGATCGGGCGATCGCGACAGATAAACTCGGGGACAATCGCAATATCCCGCAAGTAGCGTTCGAGCTTAAGGAGGTGCTGCCACAGGCGATCGCGCGCTGCATTTTGTCGTTCGGATTGCGTTGTCGTTACGACTCGCCCGTTGATGTGAGTTTCAGCCGAAGGAACCGTCGCTGCTTCCAGCAAGCCAAGGACTTCTAACTGTTCTTCGATTAAGGCTTGCGATCGCGCCCAAAACTCCGCTTCGCTCGCCGAAAGCGCTTCAGTCGGCTGTTGCGCCACCTCGATAGCAGACTGGGGGGCGAGTTCCGTCGCATTAACGGCAATGGGTAGGGCGCTGGCCCAGCAAAGGGTACAGAAGAGCAAAATACGATCGCGCATCTTGACAAAGAAGCTAAGTTATAGTAAGGGCGCTGCGATAGATTTTAATCGGTCGCTCGATTCCCTTAAACCGATATTCTCCCATCTCTTGGAAACTATCCCGAGCCGAGAGTCGATTGTAAGTCGCTTCGCTAACGACGCATTCTCCGGGCGGACAAATACTCTCCATGCGAGAGGCTAGATTAATTGTCCCGCCGAGAGCAGTATATTCTAAGCGTTGAGAACTACCGACATCACCCACGACCGCGCGACCCGTGTTGATGGCGATTCGCAGTTGCAGGGGTTCTCCAAAGGTTTCAGTGGCGTTGAGACCTGCCAAACGAGCGAGCATTCTCAGGGCAACGGTAACTGAGCGATCGGCGCAATCCGGTTGTGCTTCCGGCGCGCCAAAAAACGCCATAATGCAATCGCCGATATATTTATCCAGCGTTCCGCCCAACGCAAAAATTTCGGCAGTCATTTCCTCAAACAAACGGTTGAGCAATTGAGCGACTTGAACCGGCGTGAGGCGTTCGGAAAGGGCAGTAAAACCGACGACATCGGCAAATAGGATGCTGATGTCGCTTTCAATCGGCGGCAGGCGACCATCCCCGTCATGAGTCACCGTGTCGAGAGGACGAGCGTTGACTGCGAGTAATTGCTGAACGAGACCGGGAGAATGATAGCGTTCTAAACGCTGGCGCAGCATTTCTTCATTTTTAAGTTTTTGCAGCAGCAATGACCGTTGGACGTTGGCAGCGATTAAGTTAGCGAGGGCAGAAAAAAAGCTGAGATCGCGTTCGCCCGCTTCAGCCCAATCGCGACTGGAATGATTGGCATCAGCATAGAGTACGCCGAGTGCGCGATTCTCATTCCAGAGGGGAACGGCGATGCAAGTGCAAATGTTGTTAAACAGGACGCTGTGTTGGCTGCTAAAGCGTTCGTCCGCTTGCGCATCGGCAATTTGCACGGCAACTCGTTCGTCGAAAACTGTTTGGCAGATCGTGTGACTGACCCAACTGCTATTGAGGATGAGGGTGGATTGCTCGCTTGCATCGCGCGCGGCGGCTTGAAGGAGTTTGAGTTCGTTGGAATCTTCTTGTTGAATTAGGAGTGCTAAGCGATCGATGTGAGTGAGATAGCGAAAGACGACTTCTTGCACTCGTGCAAAAATTTCATCGAGGGAAGTTGCGACGCTGAGTTGCTTGGAAATTTCGACTAAATCTTGGAGGCGCGCGATCGCTTCGTCTTTATCTTGAAAGGCGCGATCGCCTTGACTTTGCCCTAGCATCCACCGCTGTTGCAACTCGCGAACGTTATGAAAAAAGGTCGTCGGTTTGGGAGGAACAGTAGAGGGTTGGGGGCGCGAAACTAAGAATCCGACCTCAATACCAACGTCGCCCAGTTCGAGCAGATCGCCGCGACGGAGCGCAACGGGCGCGAGCAATCTTCGATCGTTTAAGCGGCTGCCGTTCTTACTGCCCAAATCTTCAACGAGCCATTCTCCCGAAGCATTTTTGAACAAGCGCACGTGCCTGCGAGAAATTTCCCCAAAGGGCAAACACCAATCGCACTCCGGCAAACGACCGATAATAAATTCCGTGCGATTGCTAGGGACGGTTGTTTCTGCATTATTTTGTTGCAGGCGCAGCGTTAGTTCCACTGTAAACTATCCACTATTCGCTGTCTTTTGAAGCATCGAAGTCAATCGTAAAGAGGGTTTATCATTATCCCTCAACCCGATTGTTGGAAAACACAAGCTCAACCCGCCACTCCAAATCTTTGATAACCTTTTTTCTGTCCTCCTAGCACTCAATAGTTCGCCATTTACGAATTTACTGATTCGCCGTTAACTGAAATCAGCACGGTTGTGATGTTATCAGAGCCGCCATTGAATTTAGCAGCTTCAATTAAAGCCGTTGCTGCTTCTTCGCAGGTGTCCGTCGATCGCAAACAATCCGCGATCGCCTCATCGCTCACTTCTTCCGTCAGCCCATCGCTGCACAATAATAAACAGTCGCCCGCGTTCACCTCTATGCAATGCATTTCCACGGTTTGTAAGTCCCTGCGTCCCAAGCATTGAGACAGAACGTGCCGCCACGGATGAATTCTTGCCTCTTCTAAGGTCAAATCGCCCATTTTCAAGGCGCGCGCCACCCAAGTTTGATCCTCGCTTAACTGCTCCAAGCGATCGGTGCGCAGTCGATAGAGTCGAGAATCGCCCACCGAGCCATACCACTGCTGCGAGTTGCGAAACATAACAACGACTACAGTTGTCCCCATATCCGAGCGTTCTGGATGTTTCTGCTGATCGTCGATAATTTTTAGGTTCGCCGCGAAAATTGCTTTCTCTAACAGTTCGTGCGACGCTACCGATGAATCCCAATGTTCTTCTAAATAGGTACGGATGGTGTCCGTTGCTATCTGACTTGCTTCTTGACCGCCTGCGTGACCGCCCATTCCATCGGCAACCACAAAAAAACGGCCCTGGGGAGCGTCGATATAATAACTATCTTGATTGACGGAACGTACCATTCCCGTATCCGTCTTACCCGCAAAACCCGGTTTCATACATTACTGATTGTTTGGCTTGCTTCAAAAACTCTAGCAAAGTTAAGGCATTCGGTCGAGGCGATCGACTCGCCGCCAAAGACGAACTAAGCCGACAATCGACACTCCAGCCGCAGCGATCGCGATCGCTGCTAACCAAAACTTGCTATTAACGAAGAGGATTGTCGCAGACAAAGTGAAGGCGGCAACTAATAAAGTATAGTTGGTCAGGAGTTGAATCGTCCCATTTCTTCGTAAAATTCGATCGGATTCAGTCGATCTGACCCGTACCCGAATATCGCCGCGTTCGAGCTTTTCGAGGGTATCTTCGAGACGGCGCGGCAGCCCCAAGGCGGTACTGCCTACACTCGCCGCTTGTCGTCCCAATTCGTCCAAGATGCTATTGCCGTTACTGCCGTTACTATCCGTCATAATTTGCAAGGCGAAGGGTTGAGCGACCTCCATAAAGTTAAAATCCGGATCTAAGCCTTTTCCAACGCCTTCCAGGGTTGAAAAAGCGCGCATCACGAAGGTAAAAGTTGCCGGAAAGCGAAAGGGTTGATCTTGCACGATTTCGTACAGATCGTCGCTAATTGCCGCGATCGATTGCTCCTCAAATGGTTTATCCATAAAGTTATCCAGCATATACTGGACGGAGCGGCGCACCGGCCCCATATCGCCCGTCGGCGCGAGCGCCCCCAGTTCGATCAAAGAATCAACGATGCGATCGGCATTTTTTTGAGCGATCCCGAATAAAGTTTCCATTAACTGTTCGCGGACATTGGCTTTGATTTTGCCCATCATGCCAAAATCGTAGAAAATCAGTTTGCCATCCGCACTCACCGCTAAATTGCCGGGATGGGGATCGGCATGGAAAAAGCCATCTTCGAGCAATTGTCGCAGGTACGCTTCCGCCCCCAAGCGCGCCAGCAACTTTCGATCTAATCCCGCCGCTTCCAGCGCTTCGTAATGGCTGATTTTAATGCCGGGGGAATATTCCAGTGTCAGAACGCGGGGCGAAGAATAGCGCCAATACACCCGAGGGACTTGCACCCAATCGACTGCGCGAAAGTTACGCCGGAAAGTATCAGCGCTGCGTCCTTCGCTGAGATAATCGGTTTCCTCCCAGAGAATCCGACAGCATTCATCGTAAATTCCCAGCCAATCTCGTCCGCGCCCCCAACGCGGATGATTTTGGAAGTATTGGGCGATGCGGCGCAGAATTGCCAAGTCGATGGTGAATAATTTTTTGAGTCCCGGACGCTGGACTTTGACGACGACTTCTTCGCCGGTGCGGAGTTGCGCTTTGTGAACTTGTCCTAAACTGGCTGCCGCTAGGGGAGTGGGATCGAAACTGCTAAAGAGTTCCGCGATCGTTTTGCCGCTATCTTCTTGGATAATGCTCGCAACTTGCTCGTAATCGAAAGCAGGGACGCGATCTTGAAGTTTGCTGAGTTCTTCGACGTACTCGACAGGGAATAAATCGGCTCGAGTTGAAAATAATTGACCGACTTTAATAAAAGTTGGACCGAGTTCGAGTAAGCTTTCGCGGATCCAAGCGGCTTGATTTTTGCGCCGTCTTTGGCGTTTTTCATCGCTGTAGCCGCCGATGTAACTCCACCGCTTGCCATCGCGCCAAAGTTGAAACAGGAGGGTTAGAACGAAAACCCAAATATCAAAACGCCGCCGATTGCGCGAGTAATTTTCTCGATTCCATCGATATTTGGTTTTTCCGTTGTCCGGGCGAGCGCCGGGAGGGGGCGATGCGGAGGCTTGAACGTACTCGATAGAACGATTAGGGGTTTGAGAAAGGGCTGACACAAGTCTTGATTATATTTGAGGTAAGGCCACAGCGATGGGAAATGCACGGACGAGGCAGCGGCAAGGGGGCTGGGAGGCGCACCTCGCCAAGCGGAACCTTATACAGAGCGCACTGCGAAATTTAGAGGCTGCTCGATTAAATCGAGCGACTGCGATAGGCGGTTAGTTCGGAACGAACGCGCGCGATTTCGGCTCGCAGTTCGTCGATGGTTTCTTGGAGATCGCTGTTGCTTTGGGAAGTTGCGTTAGCCGTAGAGACTCCAGTTTCTCGAGCAATTTCGCGCTCGGCCCTGGCTAGCACCTCTTCGGAGAATTGACGCAGGTTTTCGCGCTGCTCGGCATCAAAGCGACCTAATTCGCTCAAAGCGTTGCTGAGACTGTCTTCTGCTTTTTCATATAAGACTTCGGCAACGGCTTTTCCCACAAAGAAGGCATGGATAACGGGATTACTCATGGCCAGAATTAAGCTAAATTTTTATACGTTTCGTTACAAATTATATCCGATCGCTTCCGAGCCGACAGCGCTTTCTGTTGCCCTCTGCCCGATTTCCTTCGGAAGGCAGACTAGAGAAGGTGAGGAACTACGGAATTCTATTGTTAAGATTTTTACTCAGCGATCGGCGATGCCGTGCCGCTGGGCGGGCAAGCTCGTTAGGATCGTCGAGGTTGCCGATCGGGCATTTTTCCGAGCCTATGGGCGAACAATCAAACTTTTGAGTTTACTGCTCGCTTGACTCGGGTAGTTAATACGTTTCTTCCTCAAGGGTTGGCGAGGCAGCGTCTCGAGGCGGAAAAGATTGTTTGAGATGCCAAACGCTCGATCCTGCTTCTTCGGGACGGTTGACGCGCACGGATATTCCTAACCCCGCTCCCGCAGAAGCCGCGATCGCACAAGTGACTAACAGCGCTCGCATTGGGAATTTTGGCTTTAACAGAGTTGGGTTTGAGTTCGTGCGGCTCAGCCACCACAGTACCATTTTGGTGCTTTGCAGTTCTTTCCGCGTTAAGGCGTGTTTGCCATTACTAATCGAGGGGCTAGATGTTTCCAAAAGTTCGGGTAACTGCTGCGCGTTCGCTAGCGAAAAACTCGCTAAGTCTGGACTTTCAAATGGAGCGATGGGTTGTGCTTCAAGGGTTGTACGAGATTCAGCCAGATTGATGCGATCGCGGGTAATTTCTTCCGATTCTTCCGAGGGCGATATTTCCTCAATAATCGGGACACTTGTTGATTCGCGAACTTCCACTGCTTCAAGAGGTTCAGCGAGATTGATGCGATCGCGGGCAATTTCTTCTTTTTCTGCCGTGTAGCGTCCGTCGGCGCGATGAAAGTCTTTAGTTTTGGGTTCGTCTGTCGCGATCGCATCCGGAATTTCTTCCCCAATTATCCAACTGACGATATCTTGACTTTCTGCAACATCTGTGATTTCTTTCTCAATGCCGATCGCGGTTTCAGCAAGACTAACTTCTTGAAGCGAGCTTTTTTCTAACCTTTCTGTAGCCGAAACTTTCTCGGTAACTCGAAAATCCTCAGCAGGGTAGTTTTCAGAAGCCTCAACCGATATTTCTTCAATTCTTAGGCTGTTCTCAGCCGGATGAATCGCTTTAATTTCTAGTTCTTCATCGTTCTTTTCTACCCAAAGTTCTTCCAGACCTGATAAAGTGTTTGAGCGATCGCCGTTTTCAAGAAGAGCGAGTGATTCTTCTTCCACTGCTGCATTAGCTTCGGCTGGACTTACGGTTTGAAGCGGTGTTTGCTCTAACACCTCCGAAGGATAAACTTCTTCGAGCGCCGGAAAATCTGTTAAATTGTAGCTTTCATAAGCATCAGTCTGGTCTTCTACAATTGGATTACGAGCATCAGCGCGATGAAGGTCTTGGATTTTCGATTCTTTCTTATCACTCTCGATCGCGATTTCTTGCCAAACTGACAAGCTTTCTAGTTCGACGTTTTCAGCTAACTCAAGGGGTTTTTCTTCTGCTGTTACTCCCTGCTGTTGAAGCGCGGTTTCACCGAATATTTCTGAGGGTAAAACTTCTTCAACGAGCGCTAACTCTACTAAATCGCTCGCTCCAGTAGGCGCGATTGATTCTTCAATCAAGGCTGGTTCGTCTTGACTCTTTTGAATCTCAGGGAAAGATTCTTTGACAAATTCCCGATCGTTGTTGACGCTTGCACAGTCTTGCCGTTCTGATTTTTGTTCTAACTCCCTTTCTACCAAAAATTCTTGTCGAACTTTTAAGCTTTCGAGTTCGAGACTTTCACCTAGATCGAGGGTTTGTTCTTCCGCTGTAGCTCGGACTTCTTCAGTCGAATTAACTTCCTGAAGACGGGTTTCTTCTAAACCTTCTGAGAAAGGAAGTTCGTTAATAATTGACGGCGTTACGAAGTTATTATTTTCAACGGGATTGATGGACTCTGCTGCTAAATTTTCGCTCGTCCCCTCGAGCAAGGATTGCCAAGCTTGAACGCTTTGGGGGCGTTGCTGCGGATCGATACTTAAACCTTGCAAAATTGCCGTTTTTATGGATTCTGGGAGATCGGAAGGGAAATGTTGCCAGCGATCGCGTTCAATGATATCGAGTAGGGGCGCGGGGGGCGGCGGATTGCCGTTTAGTAGCGTATAGAGGGTTGCCGAAAGGGCATAAATATCGGTAGCGGGAGTGCAGAAGGCTTTGGGTTGATGTTGTTCGGGGGCTGCGTAACCGGGCGAAAGGAGATTGGCGCGCGTTTGCTTGATAGCGGGAGTTAATTCTGCTGTCAATCCGAACTCAACAACGACGACTTCATCTTTATCGTGGCGTTGAATAATATTGCTGGGGCTGAGATCGAGGTGTAGGAGTCCGGCGTTATGCAGTGTTGCGATCGCGCCTGCAATTTGCTCGATATAACGCAGGGCGAGATTGAGGGGAAATGCTCCCTTCGTTTCTAAAATATCAGCTAGACTGCGCCCCGCGATCGCTTCGTAAACCACATAAGGTTGTCCGTCTTCCTCAAAACAATCGATAACGCTGGCTAAGTGCGGGTGTTGGCAGTCACAGAGGCGATGGGCAAGCTTTGAGAAACGTCGTTTGAACCGCCAGAAGTCGGGAAGTTCGCGGAGGTGGGACGCAAGGGTTTTCACGATCGCACCCTGGGAATCCGTCGCAATTGTTTGATTTTCACCAATCGCGATCGTAGCTTTTTTTGTTTGAGAGAAAGTTCCCCGTCCGATAGTTGTGGGTTCGAGGATGTAGCGATAATCTTGTTCGAGCATCATAAATCGAGCGAGTTGTTAGGATTTTGAGTTCGAGCGTTACTTGCTAACATCGTGCTGCCGTGCGTACCGCGATCGAACGTTACCAATATCAAGCCAGCGAAGGTCTAATCGGGATAAACAGGGGGAATTCGTAATTCGTAATTTGTAATTCGTAATTCGTAGTTCGTAATTCGTAATTCGTAATTCGTAACTCACCATTCATAACTTATCCCCCATTCAGCCCTCATAACTCACCATTCATAACTTATCCCCCATTCATCATTTAGCTTTCATCTTCAAGTATTCAAACACCGACTTATCGCCAATATCCGGCGGAATCGGCTGTATGACTTTTCGCAGGGCAAAGACAAGAAACAGAATACTCCAAGCTGCGAGCAATCCCTGTTCGACTCCCACAGAAAAAACTCCTGCCCAATGTCCTAATAATAGTAACGGCACTAAAGGCGTTAAAAACTTTGTCTCGAAACGGTTGAAACAAAACGCTTCCTTAAAGAAAATTCCCGTCAGTGCAGCAAAGCTAAAGCCAATTCCCAACAGAGTAACGGGGTAATGATAAACCGTCCAAGCGAGCGATTCGGGACGCTGTAGCGCAATGAAGATCGCAGCGAAAGCGCCTACAAGGAGAAAGGCTTGCAGGAGACGATGCAGGGCAGCTAAATAGATATGAATGGTTAGCAAACTGAGGGCTAAGCCCGCACAAAAGAGCCAAAATAGGGGCGTGAGGAGTGCAAGCTGGTTTGCGGAGGGGTGGGCGAGAAGAACCCAAGCACTGCCTGCTGCAAAACTCAGTGCGGCGACGCACAAGCCAGTACGATAGAGTAGAACGCCACGGCGATCGCTCGGAGTAATCGTAAACTCGCCAAATTGACCCTGATAGACTTCAGACTCGGTTGGGGATACAGTAACCATAACGCAGACGAATTCGCAACTTAACCTTCTGTCGCTCTCAATTGTGCCATATCTACCCAACTGATGCTTGATGACTCTTTAATCGTTCCCGTCGCGCCGGTCGGCTTTAAATCCGGTTTTGTCGGCTTAATCGGACGGCCGAACGTGGGTAAATCGACGTTAATGAACCGCGCGATCGGTCAAAAAATCGCGATTGTTTCGCCCGTAGCGCAGACAACTCGCAATCGCTTGCGCGGGATTCTAACCACGGATGAAGCCCAAATTATTTTTGTCGATACTCCCGGCATTCACAAACCGCGTCACGAGTTGGGACGAATTTTAGTTCAAAACGCCCGCAATGCGATCGCTGCGGTGGATCTAGTGCTATTCGTTGTGGATGGTTCTGCGATCGCGGGGGGCGGCGATCGCTTCATTGCCGATCTACTGCAATCGACCGCTACGCCTGTTATTCTGGGGATTAATAAGTGCGATTGTCAGCCCGACGACTCCGAAGCGATCGATCGCAGTTATCGCGACCTTCTCGATACACAAGATCGTCCTGCTGTCAAGTTTTCTGCCCTAACTGGGGAAGGGATCGATCGCTTGCAATCCCTACTGACAGAAAACCTCGAACCTGGGCCGTATTACTATCCGCCCGACTTAGTAACGGATTCACCGGAACGATTTATCATGGGCGAACTGATTAGAGAACAAATTCTCGCCTTCGCGCGCGAAGAGATTCCCCACTCCGTCGCCGTCAGTATCGAAAAAGTAGAAGAACAGCCCGAGATCGTCAAAGTTTATGCCACCATTGCCGTCGAACGAGATTCTCAAAAAGGAATCTTAATTGGCAAAGGGGGCAGTATGCTCAAAGCGATCGGCTCCGAGGCGCGCCAACAAATCCAAAAGTTGATTATGGGCAAAGTTTATCTAGAATTATTCGTAAAAGTCAGACCAAAATGGCGACAATCGAGAATGCAACTGGCAGACTTAGGGTATCGAGTCGAGGATTAAAGATCCAGTAGCCTTTAATCTTCGACAGCATTTGAGGTTATCTTTAAACCAGAAGCGCTCGAGCGACGGCAGAGTAGCGAAATAGGTTTAGAGTGCGAACGCGATCGAAAAATCATCAGACGGTGCTGCACAATCGAAGCGCAGAGAGCGATTAGGGAGAGCAAGTGGCTTATGCAAGTCGAACAACGCCAAAAAATCACGGGTTATTTCATTGAAGAGGCAAAAGAACACCTCGAAACAATTCAAGAGGGAATTGCCAACTTTCAAAGCACCCTCGACGACCCAGAAACAGCCAACGAAATCTACCGGGCAGCCCATTCGATTAAAGGCGGCGCGGCGATGCTGGAACTCGAAAGCATTCGTCGCAGCGCTCATCGTCTCGAAGACTTCTTCAAACGGCTCAAAGAAAAGCCCGTCAAAGTCGATACGCGCTTGCAATCGCTTTGCACGCAGATATTCAATGCGCTCCAAACCTTGGTTGGCGAACTCGAACGCCATCTCGCTGTCCCCGCTGGAGTTTCAGAGCGAGTTATGGCTGAAATCGAACCCATATTCGAGCAAACGCAGTATCATATTGACTCGCTCTTGAACCCGAAAATCGCCGTTACCGCAGGTAACATGACCCAAGAGAACGGCTCGACTGTAGCATCGGTAGCGATCGCGTCGTCGGTTCAAAGCGACTTCCCTATTGCCCCCTCTCATTCAAGCCGAAAACTGAGTTCCACCCCAGAAGTGGGTGAAGCGGAACTGAGTACCTTAGCCGACCTGTTTGCAACCTCCGACTTAGAGGACAATCTGGATGAGGATAACGTTACGCTCATCCAGTTCGGGGAAGGCAATGGCAGAAAGAACGAAAACTTCAACGATGTCCTCGGGCAACTCGACGATTTTGAAGATTTCGATGGCGCTCAAATTCCCGAAGTTTCGGAAGACATCACCGATATATCCGGCTTTCTCGACCAATTGGGCGCGACAAATGTTAGCGCTGCCAACGCTAAGCTGTCTTCGGTGTCTGAATCCGTCGAGGACGATAACGATTTCGACTTTCTGGGCGACTTAGCCAGTGCGACTTCCTCTCAAGATTTGACGATTGATTCCTCCTTAGATGACTTATTCGGCCCGGATGTACTGCTCGATGAAGAGCCAATCGAAAAAATTGCAGCCGTACTGCCCTCCGAGGAGCGCGAAGATAAAGCAGCCGTTCCCGAGCCGGAATTCAGTCTCGACACGATGCTACAGGAGCTAGGCGCAGCACCGGGATCGATTGAAAGCAGCGAACCTTCTATTAGTCGCTTCAAAGAAGAAATAGAAACAGCGGATGCTCAGTTCGATACGCTGGATACGGATTTTTCCCTGGATACCCTCTTCCAAGGAGAAGCAGATATCGATCTTTCTCTAGATAATATCTTTGACGCAGAACAGAGCCAAGATTTATCCCTCGATACTTTATTGCAAGAACAGATCGAAGATTTATCCCTCGATACAGTCTTTCAAGAGGACAGCCAAGATTTATCCCTCGATACTTTATTGCAAGATTTGGGTTCGCCCAGCAGCGAATCCAGTCAAGAGCTTTCAGCAACGTTCTCTCAAGATTTGGCGAGGAGAGCAGCGAGCGAAGAAGCCTTGGAATTAGATCGGAGTTTGGATGCTAGCTTGGATGAGTTGTTAGCAGAAAGCTCGCGTTATTACGGGGAGCCTTTTGAAGTCGCGCCGGAAAGCTCGCCCTCGGAAATACCTCTCGACGACTTGCTTGAAGCAGCCGTCGAACCGGAACTTGCAGTCGAACGGGATCCCTTAAGCGATTTGTTTGATTCAGTCGCGCCGCCCGCCGCCGTTGAAGAAAAGCCGCTCGAAGAATCCTTCGAGGACTCGAGGCTCGGAACAATCTCACAAGATGCGCCTCCAAAGCGTTCGCCAATTGCACCGGTAGAAGTAGACTCTCGCGCTCCGGAACTCCATCGTTCCGAACCTGCTGTCGATCGCGTCTCGCCCGTTGCAGCCCGTTCTGAGGCGGAGTTAGAGCAGCCAGAAGAGCAACCGGCAACCCTCACGCCGTTCTACTACGATGCGATCGAGGATCTCGAAGCTTTACTCGATACCGAACCCCCCACAGAGGATAACTCTATCCCCTTTGCCGAACTCGATCGCTTCCTGGAAACGAAACCCGAACTATCGCCACCGGAACCGGAACTCGAACTCGAACTCGGACTCGGACTTCCTGCAACGCCTGCGATGGAAGAAGATGAATTTAGCGACCTAATCAAGCTGCTAGAGTTTGATGTCCCCGGAACCGGACAACCGACCAATCTCGACCGTCCTTCCCGTCCCCGTAGAGTTTCGACGGTGGTGGAACAGACGCTCAAGGTTCCAGTCAAGCAGATGGACAATCTCAACAACCTAATGGGTGAGTTGGTTGTCAATCGCAATAGTTTAGAAGGCGATGGCGATAAATTACGTCAAAGCCTCGATAGTTTGATGCACCAAGTGCAAAATTTGAGCGATGTCGCCGGTCGGATGCAAGATCTTTACGAGCGATCGCTCCTTGAAGATGCACTGCTCAAAAGCCGTCAAGAATATCGCGGCCATAACCCTGTCGATCGCAGTGCTGTTTATACCTCCAAATCGTCTACCAAATCGTCTACGAATGAAGAGAAAGACGGTTACAGCGCCCTTGAAATGGACAGCTTCAGCAAATTCCACGAACTCGCTCAAGAAACGATTGAATTAATCGTGCGAGTGCGAGAATCTGCTTCGGATATCAACCTTTGGGTCGATGACATCGATCATGTCGCTCGCAGTCTGCGGCAAGTTACCTCGCAATTACAAGAAGGGCTGACCAAGGCGCGCATGGTTCCGTTCTCTCGCACGGCAGACCGATTGCCGCTCGCCGTGAAGAAAATTTGTCCGCAGTTGAGTAAAGAAGCGCAATTATACCTCGAGGGCAAAGAAACGCTGATCGACAAGATGATCCTCGAGCATCTTTCGGATCCGCTCACCCATTTGGTTAATAATGCTCTAACTCACGGCATCGAATTACCAGACGAGCGCATATCGAGGGGCAAGCGTCCCGAAGGTCAGATCACGGTGCGCGCGCTGCAACAAGGCAACCAAACCGTCATTTCGGTCTCTGACGATGGTGCGGGAATCGATGCGGCGCGAGTCAAACAGAAAGCGTTGGAAAAACGCCTGATAACGCAGACGGAAGCCACGCGCATGACGGATTTAGATGTCTACGAACTCCTCTTCCATGCCGGTTTTAGTACCAAAGACCAAGCGGATAATTTTTCCGGTCGCGGCGTGGGGTTGGATGTCGTGCGTACCAGTATTGCGGAAATTCGCGGCAGCGTTAATATTGACTCGGAATTGGGCAAGGGAACGACGTTTACGATTCGCTTGCCGCTGACGTTGAGCATCTCTAAGGCGCTGTGCTGCGTGAGCGCTAGCACGCCGTTAGCGTTCCCGATGGATGGGGTGGAAGATATGTTCGATCTGCCCCTGACGCAAATTCACGCGACTTCGGATGGGTATCAGTACATTCAGTGGCGCGATATTCGGCTGCATTTCTGTATGCTTTCAGAATTGTTGACTTACCATCGCAAACTCGGTCGCAGCAATTTGTATGTTTCTGGGCGCGAGGACAATATGGTTTCGGTGGTGGTGTTGCGCAGCGCGACCAGTTTCCTGGCGATTGGGGTCGAGCAATTGCTCGGCGATCGCGAAATTGTCATCAAACAGATTATCGGGCCGGTGCCGAAACCGGCGGGAATTGCGGGCGCGACGGTGCAGGGAGATGGCAGAATTATGGCGATCGCGGATGTTTTGGAGTTAATCCAAATTGCCGAAGGTCGGATGCGCCGGGAAGCCAGAACGCTGTGGCAAGACCCAGCAAGCGAGATGAACGCGCAAGCCGAGCGTTCTCAGCCGATGGTATTGATCGTAGACGATTCGATTACGGTGCGATCGCTGCTGTCGATGACGTTTGAAAAAGCGGGTTATCAAGTCGAACAAGCGCGGGATGGTCAGGATGCTTGGGAGAAGTTGCGTAGCGGTTTGCCCTGCGATATCGTCTTCTGCGATATCGAAATGCCCCGCTTGGATGGGTTGGAGTTGCTCGGACGCTTGCAGAAGGACGAACAATTGCGATTGCTGCCTGTGGCGATGCTTACTTCTCGCGGTGCGGAACGGCATCGGCGCGTCGCAGCAGATTTAGGCGCTAGCGGTTACTTCACTAAACCCTATCTCGAGGAAGTGCTGCTTGATGCGGCAGAACGCATGGTGGAAGGAGAAGTTTTACTGCCAGGAAGCACTCGCAAGCCCGGTAAGAAGCGCTTTGAGGAAAGCCAAACCCATCACCCTACTCTGCAACCCCCACAGGTTGCGCCGCCAGTACACACTTCACCGAAGGTATTGATTGTCGATGATTCGGTGACGGTGCGATCGCTCCTTGCCATGACTTTTGAAGGCGCGGGCTATGAAGTCGCCCAAGCTCGAGACGGTCAAGATGCGTGGAATCAACTGAACGCCGGTTTAAACCCCGATGTTGCTTTCCTTGATATTGAAATGCCGCGCATGGATGGAATGCAACTCTTAGAACGGCTTCAAGATGACGAAAACCTTAAAACAATTCCCGTGGCAATGATTACCTCGCGAGGCGCGCAGAAAATGAAGCAGCGAGCCGCAGAACGAGGAGCGTGCGGCTACTTCACGAAGCCCTACGTCGAGCAGGAGTTACTTGAAGCCGCCAAACGCCTGCGCAATGGCGAAGTTTTGTTACCGGGCAGCACGCGCCAACCCCAAGTTGCACCCGCACAAAGCCAAGGGAATTTCAGCGGAATCGAAGCTACGCTCCCATCCGTTGAAGTTGCGCCCGCTCTGGTTCCGATTTGGGGCAGTCAGCCCGTCCAGCATAGCATCCTGATTGTCGATGATTCGATTACGGTGCGATCGCTCCTCGCCGCAACCTTTGAAGGCGCGGGCTACTTAGTCGCCCAAGCGCGAGATGGTCAAGATGCTTTAAATCAACTCCAAGCCGGTTTGAAAGCCGATTTACTCTTCCTCGATATTGAAATGCCCCGCATGGATGGGATTACTTTACTGTCTAACTTGCAAGCCGACGAGAATCTAAAAGGAATTCCCGTGGCAATGCTTACCTCTCGGGGGGCGAAGAAAATGAAACAACGAGCGGCAGCAGAGGGGGCAAAGGGATATTTTGTCAAGCCTTATGTCGATGAAGTATTACTAGAGGCGGCTCGGAAGTTGATTAATGGAGAAGTTCTATTGAAAAGCGAGGGTGAATGATTTAAGAGCGCGGGAGCGCTAAGCTGTTCGGCATTTAAATGGTGATTTGGGTCTGACGGGGAGACGGGGAGACGGGGAGACGGGGAGACGGGGGGATCGAGGATACCCAATTTAGATGCGTCTTAGCTTACCCACTTTAACAAATGTCCTAACCGAGGTACGGGCGTTAATACCCTTCGCATAACCTACAGCAGCAGTTTCATGCAGAAACGCAGCGCCAACTCCTGTTAGAAGTTTCTGCGCTGCGTTTCTCGATTTCGCTGTAACGAGAACTCAAGCGGACGAAAGCTCGTACCGGGAGTTCTCGTTCTCGAAATAGTTGGATAATTCTGCATCCTAAAGAGCCAGTTGCTCCAATTACTAAAAACATGAACTCTTAACCTTTAAGTTTGCTGCTTTCACTATCGTTATAGTGCAAGCAAAGCGTTATTGAGTTCTGTTTAGAGGCTGGAGAGGAAGCCGATTAAGCCGTGTCCGCTGAAAGCTTCTAAGGCTAACAGGGAAACGAAACCGATCATGGCGAAGCGTCCGTTAATCGTCTCTGCGTAGTTGGTGAAGCCGGTATTCACTTTGTCATCGACGTAAACTTTGGGTTCGACAGCGAAGTTGTTTAAGCGATTGCCTTCTTCGAGGACGTAGCCTTTATCGGTCATGGTTTCCATTACTTTCATTGCTTTGCTCCTGGGGAAATGTGTGTTTTGTTTGCTTGTTGTAAATAAATGTAACAGAAGTAAATAAATATTGCAATATCTTGTTTTTTATATATATTTATGGTAATAAAAGCGTTTTGTTTGAGGGAAAATGAGCAGCTTTAGCCCTGCGCCGAGTTATTCGGACATTCTGTAGTCCGAGCAGCGTTTGCCCGCCAAGGCTTTCAGCTTTACATTTGGCAGCCAAGTAGTATTTGTGTTACACCTGAATTAAGGGAATGGGGTGGAGTAAGGGGGTAATGTTTTCCTCCTAATTGCTGCAAACCGTTTCTTAAAACTTTTGACAATAGGAAAATTTATGCTGGTTCGGCAACAGTTCCGATCGCGATCGCACCAAGGAGAAGCCGATTTAGAGGCGATCGCAAAGCTTATCAATGCTTGTAAAGCGGCAGATACCGTTAACAACGGCACATCGGTGGAAAAGTTGCGCCGCAAGCTCGAAGATCCGATGCGACGGGAATCGCAGCTTTGGGAAGACGATTCGGGACAACTCCTCGGCTATGCAGAGATATTGATTGTCGATCGCGAACAGCCGGAAGGATATCTCTCTTTCTGCGTTTGTCCGGAGTGCGGAAAACGCGAATTAGAGCGAGAGATTCTGGCTTGGGCAGAAGCACAACTGCAACAGCGTTATCCCGATTGTCCGGGTGCGATAACACTGCGGGTTAACGCACTGAGCGATCGCGCCCAACGCCTTGCATTGTTTGCCGAATGTGGCTTTGCGCCGGAACGCTACTTTTTTCGGATGAGGCGATCGCTGAGCGAACCGATCCCAGAACCGCAATTTCCCGCCGGTTTTGCCCTCATTCCTGCCAATCCAGAAACCGACGCGATCGCTTGGTTGGAACTCTACAACCAAAGCTTCATCGACCACTGGAACCATCACGATATGACCCTGGAGCAATTGCAATACTACCTCAACGAACCCAGCTACAATCGCGACCTCGACTTAATCGCCGCCGCACCCGACGGAACCTTTGCAGCTTTTTGCTACTGCAAAATCAAGGCTGAGGCAAACGAGCGCAACGGACGCAAGGAAGGCTGGATTTGCACCCTCGGAACGCGGCGCGGATTCCGCAAACAAGGGTTGGGGCGGGCAATGCTCTTGAGCGGTTTGCAATGCTTGCAAGCTGCGGGGGCGGAAACGGCTGTACTCGGTGTCGATGCTGACAATCCTAACGGTGCGTTGAAGCTGTACGAATCGGTGGGGTTTCAACGGTTCCTAACCAATGTTGTCTGCGTTAAAAAACTATAGCCCCTAAGAACACAATTCTCCGCCCCAATCGCTATGTCCGCGATCGGGCTGACATTGAAATTGTTGCCCAGCTTCGACCAGTTGCCATTTGTCCTCGCTCATCTGAAACTTAAAGCGGTAACGCAGCGATCGCACCGAATCGTCAGCCAAACCAATGGCGGTAACGCGAACAACGGCGCGATCGAAGCTCGGATACTCGATTTCGAGACTTTCCGCGACTCGCCCTTCTGAGTCTTGCATCAAATTTGTTAATACGGCTAGCCCCAAAGCTCTCGGGGTTAGAGAGGTGAGTGCATACTGGGAGAGAAATACCTTCGGCGCGATCGGTCTGTAAGCTGCTTCCGGCAGAATGATATTGCTTGGCGTATCTTGGGGTGTTGGCGGTACGGCGCTTGCGGAGGGAAGAAGGGGAGGTATTGCCGCAGCGAGGGCTGATATTGCCCCAAAAACCAAAACAGGAATGCTGAAGCGCGGGTAATTCATAAGCTGACAGTGCAAATGATTGAGTTCTTTACGTTCAAGCTTATTTTTGTTCAAAACTAAACCGATTTTACTTGTGACAATTTTTCCGCCGTCTTTTCGTTGTCATTAATAGCGCCGCTAAAGCCTCTGTCTGGTGGCTCGTTGCGATTTCGGAGATGAGGTAGGGTGAAATAGAGAGAATGTGCGTCGCTATGCGGATATTTGCGCGAGCGATCGCTAACGTTCCGGTTGAGCGGACGCAGATAACCTTTGCATCTCACCCAAGCGGCTTCTGCCAATCCGCTGTACCCAAATTGTTAGACATCTTTAGCTATCAACTCTCATAACTTAATTGGTCAGGAGAGTCCAATGCGTTCTGAATCTGCTCAACTATTGGAGTCTTAACTTCATACAGCATAACTAAATGATCTCTTGTGCGTGTCATGGCAGTGTAAAGCCCTGCCATCTCCTCAAAATCTGAGTCAGGATCGTGAGGCTGCTCAGTAGCTAAATCAACTCCTGCAATAATCACAGCATCAAATTCAACCCCCTTTAAGGCATTCCAAGAGTCTACGATCGCATAAGGTCTATCAACTACATTTCCATCTCTCTCTTCTGACCTTGTGGGAGCATGATTCCTAATTCCTAGCTGATGAAGCTCATAGCTAATATCACTTCTAAGAACTTTTGTATTAGGATAGGTTGGGTGAGTTAGGATGCCAATGGACGAGTCAGGAC
Source organism: Oscillatoria sp. FACHB-1406 (assembly GCF_014698145.1). Classification (NCBI taxonomy): domain Bacteria; kingdom Bacillati; phylum Cyanobacteriota; class Cyanophyceae; order Oscillatoriales; family Oscillatoriaceae; genus Oscillatoria; species Oscillatoria sp. FACHB-1406. The sequence continues at coordinate 50,509 of NZ_JACJSM010000016.1, forward strand.
AGCTTTCTAGTGCCTTCTTAACTTGCTTAGCAATCTCTAAGGGCATTTCTGAGAAGTTTATCTGTTGTAGAAGTGGTTTGACCCCAGAACTTCTAGAAGTTTTTTTCTTCGGTTCAATAATTCTATCTAGTGCAGGATTATTTTCTCGCTTGTCATATCTTATGCCAACCTTATCTAGAGTAGGTTGAATGAATTTCCAAGCAAGTTCAAGTATTTCAGGCGAATTTCTGTAGTTCAAATCAAAAATCTGGGCACGACCTACAATATCTATTCTTAATTTTGCCCAACTCCATCCACTTTTACGTCTATGAGGCTGACCATACACAGATTGAGTATTGTCATACACAAAGAAAAGTGAATTGGTTTGAGGGTCTAAGATTTTTAGAAGTGCCAAAAACCACTCGTCATAAAAGTCTTGAGCTTCATCTACAAGAATTGATTGATATTGGAGTTTCGATTTTTCTGCTAGAGTGATTACTGTTTTCCGAAGAGTATCATCTCGATCGTATTTGTAGTCGTATTTAATTCTGCGATAGCCCCATTGATGGAATGTGCCACACTCAACATTCAATCCTTTCTTTTCCAGTGTAGATTTGAGCCATCCTCTCATGAAACGATTGTAGGATAGTACGAGAACTGGATTGAGTCTCTCCTCTACAATTTTCTCAACACGGTTTCTCAAAACCAGCGACTTGCCAGAACCAGCTACACCCCGAACTAGCGCATGACCATTAACGTTGAAATTGCGTGCTCTGCTCTGCTGCTCGTCTAGTTGTTCCCGGTTCAATCTTTGATCGACAGTCTGCTGAAAGTCTATCCACTGCATATGACTTCCTCCTCAAAATAGGAGGACTAGATTTTATCCTTAGATAGAATACCCAGGGGCAGGAGATGTCTAACTATTTAATATACCGATTTGGTGATGAGGTGAGAGAGAATGGAGAGGATACGCGCCGCTATGCGGACTCTGCGCGAGCGATCGCTAATGTTCCAATTGAGGGGCAGCAGATCGACTTGAACAACAAACAAAAAACTCTCAACTGTCCGCTCCAATCGGGTTATTAACCCGTTTACTCGATCTTAATGTGTAGCTGCGAACTCAAGACTCTAGAATAGATACAGCCCAAACTCCTCAAACACCTTATGCCTCTCACTGAACTCGTACCCCTCCTCAAAGAATTATCTTATTCTGATAAGCTCTTGCTATTACACTTTCTGGTAGCTGAGTTGTTAAAGGAATCCGGTTTAACCCCGTTGAACGTTCAAGATAAAGATGTAGCGAGTCAAGGTTTATATGACTCTTTTGAAGCTGCTGCGGTTTTAGCAAAGGCATTAGCAGAGGAAAAAGTGGCTACACATGGCCGATAAAGTCAGATTTGCTTTCACGGAAATAGATCCAAATCTCGGTGCATTAAGTGCATTGCCATACCTGCCAATAATCCTCACTTATCAGAACCAATCTGTAAGTGTGACAGGCTTGCTAGATACAGGTTCTAGCGTCAACGTATTGCCCTACCAAATGGGCTTAAGATTAGGGGCAGTCTGGGAACGTCAAAGGCTCTCTGTTCCATTAGGGGGAAACTTGGCTAGGTTTGAGGCGCGAGCATTAGTGTTGACAGCAACTGTCGATCGATTTTCTCCGGTAGAGTTGGCTTTTGCTTGGACACAAGACAGGAATGCTCCGTTGATTTTGGGACAGATGAATTTCTTCTTGGCGTTCGATGTGTGCTTCTATCGGGCTGAGTTAGCATTTGAAGTTAGTCCAAAATAGCCAGGATTAAGACAAAGCATTTATTTTTCTGGTTTTATTTAGAGTTTATTATTGCCTGTTTTTTTCGCCTGTCCGGCGATCTTTGACGATAGCCATAAACTTTCTGGATAAGAGATCAGATAGTTACACTATCCAGAAATACTCTGAGTATCGTTCTTTTGGAAAAACCGCATCGCAATGCTGAGGTGAGGGAGAAGAGAGGGAACGCGAGTCATAAGGCAGATTCCTTCGGGTGCGCGGCAATGACGAAGGACGCGATTTTGGGGATGAGGTGAGAGCGTGTCGCTATGCGAATCTCTGCGCGAGCGATCGCTAACGTTCCGGTTGAGCGGCTACTGATAACCTTTGCTACATCACCGATAGACTTTGCAAGTCCGCTGCAACACGGTTGTTATGCCGCCGTAACTCGCATGACAGTTAATAAACATCTCCAGAAACCCCAATTTTGGTACGGCGCATTCAGGGTTTCAAGATAATTATCGGAGATGTCTAATAGACTTCATCATGTGTTCCAATGTCGAGTAACACAATGACCTCATTATCTGCTTCTGTATCCTGTTCAATGGAAAAAACAATTCGACAATCATACCCGCAAGAACAAGACTGAAGACCATCCAGTTTACCACTCAGTTTGTGGGTACCCAGGCTTGGAGCAAATACATCTGTTTCCATTTGTTGTAAAGTATCTTCAATCCGTTGCTGGAGGTCAGAGTTGCGTTTTGCAAACTTGCGGAATGCCCGTCTAAATTTGGGAGTTAAAACTAGCGATCTCATGCTTCTGGCTCGTGCAAAGACTGGCGCAAGACTGCAACAACTTCTTCGGCTGATTGGCGCTGGAATTTTCCTGCTCGGAAGTCAGTCAATGTCTGCTGAGCGTCCGTAGCTATTTCTGCACGGCGACTTTCGTGATGACGATTTTGTAGAATTTGAATCAGCATCTGCTGTTGTTCGTAGGGCAGTTGCAAAGCCGTTTCTAGCACTCGATCGAGAATACTCATAATGAAATTACACTATCAACTACTCAAATTATAAATAGCTGGGTTGACTTAAACGCTGGATAGTCTAACTATAGCGCAGCCCATGTTATTCAACCCCCAATACTAAAACAATCAACTTTTATCTTCCCAACATTCTTCAGGGTCTCCGTTCCGAAAAACATGACCAAGGGAACAGGAGAATTTATCCTGCCGAAAAAGTCAGAGTTCACTCCGAGGTTCACTTGAAGTTTCAACAAGGTGAGGGAGAAAAGAGGGAACGCGAGTCATAAAGCAGATTCCTTCGGGTGCGCGGCAATCGCGAAGGATGCGATTTTGGGGATGAGGTAGGGTAAAAAAGATTCCAACAGTTCGATGGCTGCAACTCTGTATCGTTGCTTGGAAAGTCCGTTGCCTATTTATAGCAAGATCGCCTGAGTTGTCACCAAACGAGTGCTGCTACTCTCAATTTAATGGGCAAGCTCAACCGCCCGTGTATGATTTCGATCGGTGACAGAAGATAACGCGATCGCAAAAGAAGTGTCTAAAAAAAACTCAGTCATCGTCAGAAAGAGTTTCCCCATACAAATATTGGTCAATTTTTTCTGACCAATCAGGTTCACCCTGTAATTTTAAAGACTGAGCCGTTTTAAGAAACGTTTTAGGTGGTGTAACTCCGGCAGCGAGTAGGGTGCGTTAGGCGCGCAATACTTCAGTTGCAATTCTCACAAGTCGAATTCGCGCCGTAACGCACCAGCACTAGGGGAAGAGTGCGTTACGCTTCGCGCAATCGATTAGATTCAATATTTCCCCCCAACATTAACCCCTTTTAGGGCTAGCAAGGTTAAATTTAACCTTAAACGTAAAGATAAATTACGAATTGTACGTTTCAATCGCATAGCCTTTCTCCCTCCCCTTCTCTGGTTAAAGTAGAACAGAATTAAGCAACCAGGAACTGCGCGATGAAAGTTAAAATGATTCTGCCCGCCTTAACCGAAGCGCTCAGCCCCTTCTGGCGACCGATTAAGTATCATCTTTTTCCCCCTTTAGGGCTGGCTGCGATCGCGTCCTACTTCAACGACGACGACGAAATCGACCTCCAAGACGAGCACGTCGAACCCCTCAATCTCAACGACAGCCCCGATCTCGTCATCATTCAGGTTTACATCACCTCCGCTTACCGCGCCTACGAACTCGCCGATCTCTACCGCGATCGCGGCGCGCACGTTGCCCTCGGCGGCTTGCACGTCACCTCCCTCCCCGAAGAAGCCGCCCGCCACGCCGACACCATTTTTCTCGGCCCTGGCGAAGACACTTGGCCGCAATTTCTGCAAGACTTTCGTGCCGGACAGCCCCAAAAAATCTATCAATCCCACACCCGAACCCTCGTCGGCGCGCCCCCCATCCGTCGCGACTTAATCAAGCGCCGTCTTTACCTCGTTCCCAACTCCATCGTCGTTTCGCGCGGTTGCCCCCACCACTGCGACTTTTGTTACAAGGATGCGTTCTACCAAGGTGGGAAATCTTTTTACACTCAACCCGTTGACAACGCCCTCGCCGAAATCGATCGCCTTCCGGGACGACATCTCTACTTTCTCGACGATCATCTCTTCGGTAACGAACCCTTTGCCTCTGCCTTATTTGAAGGAATGAAAGGCATGAATCGCGTTTGGCAAGCCGCTGCAACCATTCCCTCGATTCTCAAACCGGGATTGGTCGAAAAAGCAGTCGAAGCCGGACTTCGCAGCCTCTTCATCGGCTTTGAAACTCTCAACCCTAACAATCTCATCGAACAGCACAAATATCAGAACCTCAACCGCAGTTACAGCGATGCCATTCAACGCCTGCGCGACTTTGGGGTGATGGTTAACGGCAGTTTTGTCTACGGGATGGATGGCGACGACGAAAGCGTGTTCGATCGCACGGTAGAATGGGCGATAACCCAGGGCATCGAAACCGCTACCTTCCATATCCTTACACCTTATCCCGGTACGCAACTCTACGAACGGATGCAAGCACAAGCACGTTTAACGAGCGACAATTGGGACTTATACGACACGCGCCACGCCGTCTACCGCCCCGCGAACATGAGTGCGGAGACTCTAGAAGCTGGATATTGGCGATCTTACCGGGAATTTTACCGCTGGTCTGCGATTTTTCAGGGTGCTAGTACGAAATCGAATTGGGGCGATCGCGCGCGTCACCTCGCCTATTCTGGGGCGTGGAAAAAATGCGAACCTTTATGGGATTTTTTAATCCGGGGCAAACAAGTCAATCGCTTGTTACCCCTTCTCGAAGATGTGCTAACCAGTTTCGGTAGCAAAAAAGTTATCGATCGCGCGATCGCAACGGATGGGGATTACGCGATCGAGCAGTAGGGATGGCGAATAGTTAATCCCTAGGTAGGGACGTTGACTTGCACATTCGTGTCAACTTAAGCTTAAGCCTGCTCGCACAGCCCGCCTTGGGTTCAAACCCAAGGCTAATAACTCAAGTCCTCATTTATAGGACTGAGAAATTCAGATAGATTCAACCCGTTTCAACGGGTTTCAGCTATTAGCCAAGAACTTGAGTTCTTGGCGGGCTAAGTGTTTCACCTTAAGTTGACACCAATGTGACTTGCAACGCCCCTACTGGATTAGATAACCTCCCTACGGTAACTCGCTCTTACCCATTAAATACATATCGCACTCCCGCGCTGCCCCGCGTCCCTCATTAAAGGCCCAAACCACTAAACTTTGACCGCGCCGACAGTCTCCTGCCGCAAATACGCCGGGAATACTCGTCGTATACTTACCGAACTCAGCTTTAACGTTGCTGCGCGGGTCGCGTTCTAGCCCCAACGCATCTAATAGCGGTTGTTCCGGCCCTAAAAAGCCCATCGCCAGCAGCACGAGTTGGGCGGGAATAACCCGTTCCGTTCCTGGAATATGTTTGGGAATAAAGCGCCCTTGTTCGTCTTTTGCCCATTCAACATCCACGGTATGTACTGCCTTCACGCAGCCGTTTTCGTCGCCTTCAAATTTCGTCGCCGTGGTGAGATACACGCGAGGATCGTCGCCAAACTTCGCGGCAGCTTCTTCTTGTCCGTAGTCGAGGCGATAAATCTTCGGCCATTCGGGCCAGGGGTTATCTGCGGCGCGATTTTCGGGCGGTTTGGGCAGAATTTCCACTTGCGCTAATTGATTGCAACCGTGACGCAGGGATGTTCCTACACAGTCGGTGCCGGTGTCGCCGCCGCCAATGATGACGACATCTTTCCCGGCGGCGGAAAGGGGCGTTTCAGTACCATCTAATACGGCTTTGGTATTAGCGGTCAGGAATTCCATCGCGAAGTGAATGCCCTTGAGTTCCCGCCCTTCAATGGGGAGATCGCGGGGTTTGGTCGCGCCGGTACAGAGGATGGTTGCATCGAAGTCTTGCAGGAGTTTTTCGACGGGTAAGTCTTTACCAACTTCAGTATTGCAGGTGAAGGTGATGCCTTCGGCTTCGAGAACGCTGAGGCGACGCTGAACGACTTTTTCTTTCTCGAGTTTCATGTTAGGGATTCCGTACATCAGCAGTCCGCCCGGTCGGTCGGCGCGCTCGAAGACGGTGACGGTATGACCGGCTTTGTTGAGTTGGGCGGCGGCACAGAGTCCGGCTGGCCCGGAACCGACGATCGCGACTTTTTTGCCGGTGCGTTTTTCTGGCGGTTCTGGCGTTACCCAGCCTTCATCCCAGCCTTTATCAATAATCGAGCATTCGATATTTTTGATGGTGACGGGGGGGTTATGGATGCCGAGGACGCAGGAACCTTCGCAGGGCGCGGGACAGACTCGCCCGGTGAATTCGGGGAAGTTGTTGGTTTTATGGAGGCGATCGAGGGCATCTTTCCAGCGTCCGCGATAGATCAAGTCGTTCCACTCGGGAATTAGGTTGTTGATCGGGCAGCCACTTGCCATTCCGCTAATTAAGGTGCCGGTATGACAGAAGGGCGTGCCGCAATCCATACACCGCGCTCCCTGCTGTCGCAGTTTGTCTTCGGGCATGGGGAGGTGAAATTCGTCCCAGTTACGAAGGCGCGCGAGCGGTTCGAGTTCGGCAGGCAATTCGCGGACGTATTCAAGAAATCCGGTGGGTTTTCCCATAGTGTTTCCTCGGGCTGATGTTCAAATATCGGTGGAAAGCCGTCCTGCGGGCAAGAGTCGCTCCCGAAAAGGACAGCACTTATATCCCTTTTTTTCGCTCAAACAGATAGGATACTGGAGAAGTTTGGGCTGGGAAAGATCTGCTCCTGAATTCTTAAGGGTTTTGTCTGCCGCAAAATTGTTGGGAGAAGGCGACTGTATTTGAAGTTCTGTGACGCGGGATTTATGTCAAGAAATGATGATTTTCTGACCCGTTATTACTTTTGTACGAATTCGATTTTGTTGGGATTTTTTTTGAGTCCTTGTCGGCTGGGAGTCCTCGAGCGATTCGCTCTTTCAAGGCTTGCCCTCCTTCGGATTAAAACGACTTCAATCGCCCCCAATGTAAATTTTTGTGAATTTTTTGCTTTCAGGGGGCGATGGCATTGCTGTCAGAATTTTTAGTTCCGCAAGCGCTATCTTAGCGCGTGCGTTTTTTACGCCGTCTAGCTAAAGCCTTACGCTTGCGCTTTTCAATGGGGGTTTCAAAATGGCGCAATCGTTTCATATCTGCAAAGATCCCGGCTTTAGAAACCTGCCGTCTGAAGCGGCGCAGCGCAGACTCAATATTTTCATTCTCGCCAACAATCACTTGGGTCATTCTATTGCGTTAACTCCTTGTCAATTCGTAGATTACAGATGGGGCGGGAAACCGAGCGAGGACTCCCTTAGAAAAAACCGAGCCATTAGATTGCATCTAATGGCTGCTACATCCTAACAACTTTTCTAGTTTTACACATCTCGAGCCTTGCTGCCAAGACAAACCCAAGGGTTGCACTTGGAGCGCGCTCTCTAACGGCGTTTAAAAATCTGTGTCGTCGAGCGGCCTACCCCCCGAATTTAACTTCGCTCTAATGGCGCTCTCCGCTCTGGCTGGGGTTCAAAAGCGATTCTGCCTCCTCGACTGACAGCAGAAACTTTAATGTCTCAAAAAGCTTCTTAGAATCTATCTCGGGTATTTCGGCGACCTCCTCCCCCTCCTGTTTTTTCACGAGGTCTGGCTTTATTCACTTTCAGAACCCGACCCATCCATTCAGCACCATCGAGTTCTTCGATTGCTGCGTCTTCTTCTGCATCGCTCGACATTTCGACAAAGCCAAAACCGCGAGGGCGACCCGTCTCGCGATCGGTGGGTAAGTGAACCCGCTTGACAGTACCATAGTCTGCAAAGACCGAGCTTAACTCGTCGTGAGTCACGCTGTAAGCGAGGTTGCCCACGTAAACTGACATAACGTATCTCCGAATTCCAATACACGATATTGACAGCGGAGCAATTGAGATTCGGATTGAGTAAAGCTGTATGCTAACGAACTTATCATCCGAAGTCTAAATGGCTATAGCTTAACCAGTAGCTTAGCACAGAATTCTCAGAATGCTGCTGTTATGGATAAGCGCGTAAAGATTAGCTTAACAATAATATTGATAGATCCATTTTTATGACACTGTTGGTACGATCGCGTCGAGTTTTAATCGTATTCAAAATAACAATTTGAAGAACAAATTTCTTCGAGTAGATTTTAATGAGATTCTAAAAATTCAGCGATGCGTTGGACGGCTTTTTCGAGAACGGCAACTTCATGGACGAGGGCAAAACGCACGTAGCCTTCGCCGCCCGAGCCAAACCCCGCACCGGGGGAAACAGCAACGCCCGTCGCTGCGACAAGCTGGGTAGCAAATCCAATCGAATTAGTTTGCCAAGGAGCGGGAAGCTTTGCCCAGACGTACATTGTCGCGATCGGTTTGGGAAGGAACCAGCCGATGCGGTGCATGGCTGCAATAAAGGCATCGCGGCGATCGCGAAAAATTTCTGCGGTTTCGAGAACGATGCGGCGATCGCTTTTCATTGCCGCGATCGCGCCGTTCATAATCCCCCGATACTGATTAAAGTCGATCGCGGCTTTCACCTGTCGCAGGGCGGCGATAATTTCCCGATTGCCCACCGCATAACCGAGGCGAAAACCGCCCATATTATAAGATTTCGAGAAAGTAAACAACTCTACCGAAACTTCTTTTTCGGGATCCGCTTGTAGGATAGAAGGCAGCCTTCCCCGTTCGGTAAACGCCGACTCTGGCGCATCGCTGAAGACAAAATCTGCGTAGGGAAAATCGTGGATGAGGACGATGTGATGTTCCCGACAGAAGCTTACTGCTTCCTGAAAAAATGCTAAAGATGCAATAGCGGTGGTGGGATTGTGGGGATAGCTCAATATCATCATCTTCGCCCGCTGCACCACCCCTGGGGGAATTTCGGCAAACTGGGGCAGAAATTGATTCTCCTGGCGCAACTCCATCAAATAAACTTCGCCGCCCGCCAAATATACGCCGCCTGTATGGGAAGGATAGCCGGGATTCAGGAGCAGCGCCACATCGCCAGGGTCTAAAATCGCTAGGGGCAAATGAGCCGTGCCTTCCTGACAGCCAATCAGCGGGAGAACTTCCATTTCGGGATCTAGCGGTATCCCATATTTTTGCTCGTAATCCCGCGCCACCGCTTCTCGGAAAGGGCGGGTATCGCGAAATAGCGTATAGCCGTGGGTTTGGGGGTCTCGCAGTGACGTTTCAATTGCCGCGATCGCAACTTCGGGAGCGGGCAGATCCGAAGAGCCTAAAGATAAGTCAATAATCTCTTTCCCTGCTGCTTCTGCGGTTGCCTTCGCGCGGTCCATATCGGCGAAGACATTGCTTTGCAGGGGTTGGAGGCGCTGAGCTAATTTCACCATCGATCCTTTTTAGACCACAACGATTGAGACCCACGATCTATTTTTACCGAAATTTCCCCGCTCGAAGCGATCGTTTTGGATTTTCTCGTTGCGGGCGCATCAACTCAAATTTCGCTCCAGCCAAGCTTGCAACGCTTGTTTGCCGATCGCGCCTTCGTGGGAAGCCATAATTTCGCCTCCCTTAAACAGTCTCAGCGCTGGAACGCCTTCAACTTTGCATTGAGCGACGGCTTCGGGATTCGGATCGACTTCTAATTTTACGACCTTAACGCGATCGCCGTACTCCTTCGCTATGCCTTCCACTGTCGGAGAAACTAGCTTGCACGGGCCGCACCAAGAAGCCCAAAAATAGGCAATAACGGGCTGTTCTGACTGTAAAACTTCGCTTTCAAATTCCCGATCGCTAATAACGACGACATCACTCACAAGTTTCGGACCTCATTTTAAACAGGTTTGTTATCGCGCTGCGATCGCTCGCTCCTGAAAGTTCCCAGAAACGAGTCCGACGAACGCCATCAAAGATTATAGTCGGTTGCGGGGACAGGCTCTAGCTGAGAAAGCGGATGCAGCCTCGCCACACCCGCGTTCTACCAGCGAGTTCCACAACCTGCTAGCCCTCGGCTAGCGCTAACGCTACTGGCTGCCCCATTAGCTTTTTTTCAATTGCTGTCGCAGGGCTTCGAGTTCGTCGTCGGTGCTGGTTGTCGAAGAGGGCTGAGTTTGACCTTGGGGCAAGGCTGCTTGGTTGACCGAACCGCCGGTTAAGCTCGCTTTGAGCGCAGCCAGTTCGTCATCAACATCGCTCCCCGACTCCAACGCCGCAAACTGAGAGTCTAGGTTGTTTCCGCCCAACTCAATAGCCGCCTGCGATCGCGCTTCCATCATTTGCACCTTTTCTTCCATGCGCTCGAAAGCCGCCATTGCGCTGCCGGTGTTCATATTGCCGACAGTATTTTGCAACTGCTCGTTCGCCTTCGCGGCTTGCGCTCTGGCTTTGAGCATATTTTTCTTGGTTTTCGCCTCAGAAATTTTGCTCTCGAGTTGCATCAGTTTCTTCTTAAGGTCGTCAACTTGAGTCGTTTGTTGTGTGAGTTGGCTTTGCAGCATTGTCGCCGTATCGCTGTAGCCTTTCTTGCGCTTAAGCGCTTCTCGGGCTAGTTCTTCATCGCCCTTGGTCAAAGCCAACTGAGCGCGCTGCTGCCATTTATTCGCTTCGTCTTGGTTGTCATTGAATTGCTTCTCCGTTTTTTTCTGGGCGGCGATCGTTTGAGCAACCGCCTGACGCAATTGCACCAAGTTTTCTTGCATATCGATGACAGCCTGCTCCAGAATCTTCTCCGGATCTTCTGCCTTGCTGACCATATCGTTAAGATTGGCTCGGAGCAGTCGGCTCATGCGGTCAAATAATCCCATGATGCTTTCTATCCTATCTGCGCGTACAATTTTTTCGTTAAGTTTAAAGCGGTGCTATTGTTCTAGTTTGACATATTCCTCATCGGACTCGGTTCCCACAAGATCCGGACGATGCGGATGCTTACTGATATTTCGCCTGCTACTTTCGATTGTAGAGACAAATTCGCGATCGCGATCGGGCGATTTCTTTCGCATTGTCCTCCATCGAACCGGCGAACGCCAAAATGTGCGATCGCTGACGTGCGGGAGAAATCGCCTGCCCCCTAACACTGACAGATGTTTCCTCAGATTGCCAACCGAATCGGGTTTCGGGCTAGACATTTCCGAAGCTCACCTCGAGCATTCCCTGTCTTCAACGGCAACTACACCTTCAACCTTGAAGATTCCGCTGGAATTTTTATTTTTATGATGCCTGAAACCGCCCTTTCTGTTACGGGTTTAACCGCCTACATCCAAGCCTTATTAACCGAAGATCCGCAATTGCAAAATATTTGGGTCGTGGGCGAGGTAAAAAGCGCGAGCAATCATCCCAGCGGTCTATTTTTTACATTAGGAGATAGCGATGGCAGCGCGACGATTCGCTGCGTGGTGTGGCGCAACTTACAAGCCCAATTAGTACAAGTTCCCGATCGCGGCGTGCAAGTCCTCGTCCTCGGAAGTTTGCGCCTTTATGCCCCGCGCGGCGAGTATCAACTCAATTGCTTTCAAGTTTTACCCGCCGGAGAAGGGTTGCAAGATTTGCGCTACCGGCAGTTGCGATCGCGCCTAGAAGCCGAAGGACTCTTCGATGCTGCCCGCAAGCGTCCCCTCCCCCCGCATCCCGCTACTCTCGCCGTCGTCACTTCCCCTAACGCCGCCGCTTGGGGCGATATTCAACGGACTTTACAGCAGCGCTCGCCGGGATTGCACGTTCTTCTCTCCCCTGCTATCGTTCAGGGGAAAGCCGCCCCCGAATCGATCGCAACGGCTATCGATCGCGTGGCTAAGGACGGGCGCGCCCAAGTCGCAATCCTGGCGCGGGGTGGCGGTGCGGTAGAAGATTTAGAATGCTTTAACGACGAACGAGTCGTGCGCGCGATCTCCGATTGTCCGATTCCGATTATTACCGGCATCGGACACCAACGCGACGAATCCCTGGCAGATCTCGCCGCCGATGTTAGCGTTCATACGCCCACCGCCGCCGCAGAACTTGCCGTTCCCGATGTGCGAGAACTGGAACGCGCCCACCAACAACGCAAAGTCGCGCTGGTGCAAAGCCTCGAACGACGCTGGCAGCAAGAAGCGAGGGGACTGGCGCGGCTGAAATCTGCATTGGAACAATTTCCCGCGCGATCGCGTTCTTTGCAACGAGCGCGCGATCGCATTTCCTTTTTGCAGCAGCAATTAGCCAGCCTCGATCCTCGGGCGGTACTATTGAGAGGCTATGCCGCCGCGCGCCAAACGGACGGGCGTTTAGTTCGCAGTAGCACTGAGGTGCAGTTAGGAGAAGAACTAAGCGTGCAACTGGCGCAAGGCTCGCTCCGGGTTAAGGTAACAGAAATTGTCAGCAATGAAATCGAAAAAACAAACTGATTGGAACTACGAGGAAAAAGTTGCAGAAATTGAGGCAATTCTCGATCGCTTGGAATCGGGGGAATTAAGTTTAGAAGAAGTGTTCGAGGAGTTTGAGGTTGCTGCAAAACATTTGAAGGAATGCGATCGCTTCTTGGAACGCGGACGACAGCGCATCGAACTCGCGATCGAAGTTTTAAAGGATGAAGAATGATAATAATTTCCCGCCCGCATTTCAGAAGCAGGCTGTCAATGCGGGCGGGATAATTGAGATTCGGCGGGATTTTAAATTCCCAGCTTTTAATTTCTACTTTTCTGCCTTTAATAAAGCAACAATGGCTTCGCCAACGCCGCCCGCCGAAGCAGGGTTCTGTCCCGTGACGAGGCGATCGCTCGTTACGACTTTCGCTTCAAACTTTGGTGCTTTTTCTACCGTTGCACCGCGCTCGGTTAATTTATCTTCCAATAAAAACGGTACGACTTTCGTTAAACCCGTCGCTTCTTCTTCCTCATTGGTGAAGCCAGCAACCGTTTTTCCTGCTACTAAATAATCGCCATTGGAGAGTTTGATATTGACGAGTCCAGCCGGACCGTGACACACTGCTGCAACAATGCCGCCGCGATCGTAAATATTGGCTGCGATGCTAGCAAGCGCTTCATTATCGGCAAAATCCCACATCGTTCCGTGGCCGCCTGCATAAAAGATCGCATCGTAGTCGGCAGGATTAACTTGGCTGGGAGTGAGAGTATTCTCGACTTGCTTCATCTTTTCGGAATTGTTGAGAAAAGCTGTATTGAGCGGATCTTCGAGTTCTACTCCCGTCATTGGTGCTTTTCCGCCTTTAGGGCTAACATAGTCAACGGCGATGCCCGCGCGATCGAACACAGCGACGGGATGACTGACTTCAGCTAAGTAATATCCAGTCTCTTTGCCGGTGTCGCCGAGAGTATCGTGGCTGGTTAAAACGATTAAAACTTTTTGAGACATGAAGTTATAGAGGGATAAGGGATAATGAATCTATTGATAGGGGATAAGGGTTAAGGAAAGACAAAGTTCCCCTCACGCAAAAAAGCGAGTCCCTCCCTTACATTTAGAATATCCTCAAATTTTCTAGACAGGCTCGTCCCTTTGATACAAACCCATGAATTGCTCGCTTTTACGCCTGAAACGCTATTTTTTCGCTTCTGCGATCTTAAGTTTGTTTGTACCCGCGATCGCGCGCGCGGTTTCTCCTCCCTCCCCTCAGTCGCTTCAACTCCCCACTGCAATCGCCCAAAATAGCCCCTCCGACAGCCTTCTTTCTCCCCTCGAACGTCAGGTGTTAGAGGAGATGAATCGAGCGCGAACCAATCCCAGCGCCTATGCCGATTGGTTGGAAAGCATGAAATCTTATTACTACGGTAACTTGTTGCAACTGCCCGAACAGCCGACAATTCGCACTCAGGAAGGAGTCAAGGCAGTCGATGAAGCGATTCGCTTTCTGCGTGCGAAACAACCGTTACAGCCTTTGCGTTTGTCGGCGGGAATGTCGCAGGCGGCGAAAGATCACGTTAATGATATCGGCTCTCGAGGTATCATCGGTCATTATGGCAGCGATGGCAGTCAATTTAGCGATCGCCTCGGACGTTACGGTGCTTCGAGCGGCGCGATCGGCGAAAATATTAGCTATGGCGTAACGACAGCAGAAGCAATAGTCATGCAGTTGATTGTGGATGACGGCGTTGTCGGCAGATTTCATCGTGAGAATATTTTCTACAATGACTTTAGTGCTACGGGCGTTGCTTGCGGATTGCATCGCCGTTACGAGGAACTTTGTACGATTGTCTACAGTGCCGATTACCGCGATACTATCGCTTCAGCCCCTCCCACTGCTTCACCAATTAACCCAACTCGCCTCCAGAGTGAGTCTAACACCGCTTCTGCACCCATAACCCCCAATTTTGCCCCCGCAGGAACGCAAGCATCGAATCCTAATCTACCTCAAGGTGCGATCGTTACAGTACCGCCGCCTCCCGTTAATCGAACTGAAACGCCTGCGGCAACGGCAGAGAATAGCACTAGCAATCCCGCAGCAGCCGAAACCTCACCCGTACCAGCGGTAACGGCAGAGAATAACGCCAGCAATCCCGCAGCAGCCGAAACCTCACCCGTACCAGCGGTAGCGGCAGATAATAGCACTAGCAATCCCGCAGCAGCAGAAACCTCGCCCGTACCAGCGGCAACGACAGAGAATAACGCCAGCAATCCCACAGCAGCAGAAACCTCGCCCGTACCAGCGGTAGCGGCAGAGAATAACGCTAGCAATCCCGCACCAGCAACGCCTGCGGCAACGCCTGACAATAGCGCCAGCAATCCCGCAGCAGTAGAAACCTCACCCGTACCAGCGGCAACAGCAGCCAATAGCGATAGCATTTCTCCAGCAACAGCCGTAAAAACGCTTCTCCAAGCGCAAGGCAGCTTAGCTGATGGGGATTCAGTTTACGCACGCGACGGAAGTTTGTACGATGTTTATACAATTCAAGGTCGTACCGGGCAAACGCTTACAATTTCAGTCGCGAGTCGGAAATTTGATACTTTTTTAGCATTATTTGATGCAGGCGATACAATTATCGGTCAGAACGACGATATCGATGAAAAGAATACAGATTCGTTTTTGAAGGTAACTTTACCCAAGGATGGAACCTATCGAATTTTCATTAATGGTTACGATGCTCGCGATCGCGGCGATTATACGCTAACCGTTCTTGAAATTCCTTAAAAGAGAAATATTGCAAGTCAACTTTTGTTAAGTCATTCCCCGCGCGCAGCGGGTTGTATTCTTCCAATTTTTAATTCCCAATTCCCAATATGCTTGCCAGAGTTTGGAGTGCGGCGATTGTCGGTATTGATGCCGTTAAAGTAGGCGTAGAAGTCGATGTTTCTGGGGGACTGCCCAAAACTTTGATTGTCGGACTGCCGGATGCAGCGGTGCAGGAATCGCGCGAACGGGTGAAGTCGGCGATTAAAAATTCTGGGTTTGGGTTTCCGATGCGGCAAATTGTAGTCAATCTTACGCCCGCTGATTTACGCAAGGAAGGGCCTTGTTTTGATTTGCCGATCGCGATCGGTATTTTAGCCGCGTCTCAAAGCCTCAATACCGAGCTATTGGGCGACTATTTATTTTTGGGCGAATTGTCCCTCGATGGCAGTTTGCGCCCCGTGGCGGGCGTTTTACCTATCGCTGCGGCAGCCGAACGGATGGGGATTGTCGGGTTAATTGTGCCGAAGGATAATGCCACAGAAGCGGCGATTGTGGATGGGTTGGCGGTATATGGGTTCGAGAATTTAGCGGAGATTGCCGATTTTCTCGATCGCCCGGAAGCTTGTACTCCTGTCACCGTTAATGTCAAAGAAGAGTTGACAAAACCACTTTTTTGCATCCCCGATCTCAAAGAAGTAAAAGGACAAACTCACGCCCGTCGCGCCCTAGAAATTGCCGCCGCCGGAGGGCATAATTTAATCTTTGTCGGGCCGCCGGGAAGCGGTAAAACAATGCTCGCTCGCCGCTTGCCGGGAATTTTGCCGCCGCTGTCTTTTTCCGAAGCGTTGGAAGTCTCGCAAATTCACTCGGTCGCTGGCTTTTTGAGAGATAAAGGCACGTTAATTAAAGAACGTCCTTTTCGCAGTCCCCACCATTCTGCTTCCGGCCCTTCGTTGGTGGGTGGGGGCAGTATTCCGCGTCCGGGAGAGATTTCTTTAGCTCATAGAGGGGTTCTATTTCTCGACGAATTAACCGAGTTTAAGCGCAATGTTTTAGACTTTTTGCGCCAGCCGTTAGAAGACGGTCAAGTGAGTATTTCGAGAACCAAACAATCGGTGGTTTTTCCCGCTCAATTCACTTTAGTAGCGAGTACAAATCCTTGTCCTTGCGGTTACTTTGGCGATCCGATTCAAGCTTGTACTTGTTCGCCGCGATCGCGCGAGCAATATTGGGCAAAATTATCCGGCCCTTTGATGGATCGCATCGATTTACAAGTCAGCGTCAATCGCCTCAAACCGGAAGAGATGACAGGACAGCGCTTAGGGGAAGAATCGCAGGTGGTGCGCGAACGAGTGACTGCCGCCCGCGATCGCGCTAGAACCCGATTTGACAACGATCCCAGCGCGCGCAGCAACGCCGAAATGCAAAGCCGCCACCTGCGTCAATTTTGCCCACTCGACGAAGCCAGTCGCAACCTTTTAGAGGCGGCAATTCGCAAATTAGGACTCTCGGCGCGGGCGATGGATCGGGTGTTGAAAGTTTCGCGGACGATCGCGGATTTAGCGGGTGAAGAGGCGATTCAAGTCCCGCACGTTGCCGAAGCGATCGGCTATCGGACGTTGGATCGAATGCAGTAGACATCTCCGAAATACATCAATGTTTGTATTCCAGTGGTAAAGCTAGAGTTTCACAACCCAAATCAGCTTGCTATCATTCCTTTCAAAAAATAAGTGTCCATTTGCCCCTTTCCCTTTATCCGCACGAGTTCCCTTTTCTGAAAAAAGAATTTTTTGTGCAACCGCTTATAAACTTCGGATGTCACTTGAATTTCGTCAGGCAGACTGGACGATTGTAGCCGAGAAGCAAGATTTACAGCATCGCCCCATAAATCATAAGAAAATTTAGACAAACCGATAACACCTGCAACCACTTCGCCCACATGAATTCCGACGCGAATTTGCAAAACTTCTCCCGTTTCTTCTCGGAATTGCTGCATCGCAGTTAGCATATCTAATGCCATACGCGCGATCGCCTCAACAGGACTCGAGGACTCCTGCGCGCAGTGAATCCCCGGCAGTCCGCCAACCACCATATACGCATCGCCAATGGTTTTAATTTTTTCCAGGCAGTATTTTTGCGCCAGCAGATCGAATTCAGAAAAAATGCGATCGAGTAATTTCACGAGTTCGAGAGGTGTTTTTCGAGAAGAAAAATCCGTGAAATTAACTAAATCTGCAAATAGAATGCTTGCCTCCTCAACGCGATCGGCGATGACCGTTTCTCCTTGATACAACCGTTGCGCGATCGGAGCCGGTAAAATATTCAACAACAGTTTTTCCGTTTTTTCTTGTTCTTGTTTTAATCGATATTCTGCCTGCTTTCGTCTTAACAAAGAACCGAGTTGAAACGCCACGGCAAAAATGAGTTGAAAGGCTCGTGCTTGGAATTTTAAAGGTTGCTTAGCAAAAAAAACTAACACAGCAAAAACTGTTTCAGTTTCATCGAGAATGGGAATACCGAGAACAACTTTTAACCCCGCTTGTGCTGCGTGGTAGCAACGACAAAAAACTGATTCTGGTACAGTTGAGAGATCGCTAAAATATTCTGGAGCCTTCGATTGCCACACCCTTCCCGGCAGTCCTTCTCCTAAATTAAACCTCAGTTTGCAACTTTCTTCGCGAAAAGACGTTAATTCTGGGGATTGAGCGTAGTATCCAACATGGCAATCTAGAGTCGTCTCCTCTTCATTGGGAACCCAAGCTTCCGCAAAATCCCAATGGATGCTGCGGCAAAGAATGCGTAAAATTTCCTGAAACGCCATATCTAAATCGGCTGCTTTTTCTAATGTTTGACTCACCGTTAACAAAAGACGAGTTTCTGACTCCGACTGGCGGCGATCGCAAACTTCTTGTTCTAAAAGTTTATTTTTTTCTTCTAACAGATTATTTTTATCCGCTAATTCTTGTTGCAAAAAACGCAGGCTCAGTTGATGTTCGACCCGAACCAGAACTTCTTCTTCCTGAAAAGGTTTTGTGACGTAATCTACTCCCCCAACTTGAAAGGCTTTGAGTTTGCTTTCTGTTTGACCCAAGGCGCTAATAAAAATAATGGGAATTTCCCGAACGAATTCTGAATTTTTTAATTTTTTGCAAAGGTCGTAGCCATTGATATCGGGTAAATTAATATCGAGTAAAATCAAATCGGGTTTAACTCGTTCGATGGCAGCAAGAGCTAAAGTCCCACTAATGGCTTTGCGAATTTTATAGCCGCGAGCTTGCAAAATCTCCGATAAAACGCGCAGATTATCGGGTTCGTCGTCTACTAAAAAGATAACTCTTTCTTTTTCTGACAATATACTAGACTGAAGCATAAAGGTTGATATAAGCCAAATTACATTGATTTATTTTTGATTTCCAATCCACCCGTGACTTCAGCGATAATATCCAAACGATAGTTAGCGACGAGGTTTTTTAAGATTTGGAGGAGCGTAACTTCCGTAGAAGGGATTTCTTCAATAAGTCGAAATATTCTTTCTTCATCGACAGAAATAGCCGCATCATTAAGCCGATCTATCCATGACTTCGGCATAATTTGAATCGCTTTTTCAGTTAAATCTAGGGAAATGGAGAGGGGAGCAGGTGGAATCGGTTCTTCCTCCGCATATAAATAGCAAATGTGCAAGCGCTCGGCAATTTTTTCAAGCAAGACTTCTTCTTGAAAAGGCTTTCTCATGACCTCATCGCAACCCGCATTCAAGATATCCACTCGTTCTTCTTCAAAGGCATTTGCCGTAATTGCAATAATTACCGTATCCTTGCCTTCAGGAGAACCTTTAATCGTTCGGGTTGCTTCGTAGCCATCAAGGACGGGCATTTGCATATCCATTAAAATAAGCTGAGGTTGCCAAGCGTTCCAAACGCTTAAACACTCTTTCCCATTTTCCACAGCGCGCACTTGAAACCCAAGAGATTCTAAGATATCGACCAGCAATCTGCGATTCTCCAAAACATCTTCAGCAATCAAGATGCGGTAGTCGGGCTGTCCGGGTTCTAAACCGATAATTCGCTTCTGTTGAACGGACTGTTGGACTTCTTCTTGCGAGCTTTCAGGGGCGCGAACTTGAAACGAAAAGGTACTCCCTCGATTCACCTCGCTTTGTACGCTCATTGTTCCTCCCATGAGACGAACAAACTGTTGACTAATCGCCAACCCTAACCCCGTTCCTTCCATCGAACGGCGACCGGATTCTGTTTGCTCGAAGGCTTTAAACAGTTGTTTCATTTCGTCGGAACTAATCCCCGTTCCCGTATCGCAAACTTTGCAGGTGAGAAGCGGAACAGATTCATTCTTTGACTCGGACTGCCACTCGATATAAAGCTCAACTCGACCGACTTCTGTGAATTTGAGCGCGTTACCAATGAGGTTAATTAAAACTTGGTTTAATTTACTTTCATCAATGCGAATGTATTGAGGAACTTCGGGCGAAAGATGAAAGTTGAGAGCCAGTCCTTTAGCGCGCGCTTTGAAACCGAGCATAGCTTCTAGCGAGGCGAGCAGTTCGTAAAGATCGATACTTTTTTCGTTCAATGTTTCTTGACCGGCTTCGATTTTAGACATTTCGAGAACGTCGTTAATCAGTTCTAGTAAATGTTGACCGCTGCGGTTAATAATGCTAATATATTCTCGATGTTGAGAACTGAGCGTCACATCGCGATTCATGACTTGGGTAAAGCCTAAAATTGCATTGAGAGGAGTGCGCAGTTCGTGACTCATTTTTGCGAGAAATTGGCTTTTTGCTTGGTTCGCGATCGCGGCATCTTCTAAAGCGACCTGGGAAAACTTTAGCAGCAACGTACTTCTCAGTTCCCGCGCGGTATCAATTTCTATTTGCTGCCAGGGTAAGGATGTCTGTCTGACAGTTTCTTGCCAAGCGGCAAAAGATTTACGAGGCGACAGGCGAAGGCTGCCATCCTCTTCAACTTCGACGAATTTGTGAGTATCTCCGGCCCAATTTACCGTGCGAACAAGCTCTGGTCGAAACCATAAAAGATGGTAAGATGTTCGATCGGGTAAAAGCGAAATCGCCAGTACGCCGCTTGCTTGTGTTGCAAACTTTTCGGCGGGGGGATAGTGTTGGGCAAGGCAATGGGTTGCTAGCACTTCGTCTTGGGTTGAATGAATCAACCAAGCGATTAAATCTTGAGTTTCTAAGTAAGATGGAGTTTGACCGACTAATATCAAATCTTGACCGGCGCAAAAAGCGAGTCCTTGTGCATTCGTCAAACTCAAAAATTGTTCGCTATTCTCCTCAACAACTTTACCAATAAATTTCTGGGTTGTCGAAAGTTTATATTTAATAGTTTGTTTGATTTCGTTAATGCGATCGCGGTGTTGAATGCGGTCTTTTTCCTGTTGATAAACAATTTCAATCGAAACAAATAATCCGAGAAGCTCGCAGACTTTGCGGACTTCGGGAGGGACGTGACGGGGTTCGTAATGGTGACAGGCGATCAAGCCCCAAAGGTGGCGGTCGTTGACCAAAGAAATTGAAAAAGAAGCGTCAACCCCCATGTTTTGCAAATATTCTCGATGTAACGGAGAAACGCTCCTCAACACTGAAAAACTGAGATCGGTGGGTTCGTTCGAGATCGGGTTAGTGGCTGGGATAAGGTTTGCGGGTTCGTAGTTTGAAGTTACAATCAAACGCAGCCAATTTCGGTAATACAGTTCTCTGGCTTGTTTGGGAATATCTGAAGCGGGATAGTGTAAATCGAGATAGGATTCTAGGTTGTCTCGTTTGGCTTCTGCGATGACGACACCGCTTTCATCGGGTTCAAAACGATAGATCGTCACTCGGTCGAAACCTACGATCTCTCGAACTTCTTCGGCTAGCAATTGGGTTGCTTCTGAAAAGTTTTTGGCTTTCCGAATCCGCGCGATCGCCGTTTTGAGACGCTGGTAAAAGTCCAAGTTCGAGCTTAAGGAGTCGGAAGACGCGGGTTCTAATTCTAAGATCGCGACTCCGCCGTGACGGTGCAACGTTCCGTAGTATGTTAAGTTTGTTTCTTTGACCTTTAAGGTTAAGATAGGGAACGAAAATTGCTCGGACTGGTCGCGGCTGAGGTGAAAGCGGATGGTTTCAATGTCTTCAGGCGAAAATAACAGGCTGAGGTCTCGATCGATCAGAGAGCAAGCCGGAATACCCAGACGATCTTCCGTGTTTTCGCTGACTTGTCGGAGAATGAGGTCGGGTTCTTGGAGAACGAGCAATACACCGTGAGGCTGGATTTGTCCGGGGATATGGATTGCTTCGCGATCGCAATTTGTAACGTCTGCTTCTTTAGGGGAAACCCATTTTTGGGAGTTCATATCAAACATTGTTTTTTTTAATTCCTGGATCGCAACCTACAACTGTGAGGGTTTAGCAGCGCGTTTCAAGGAGATTTGTAGAGCAGACAATTTTAATAACTTTAATAACAAGGGGCTAACCATTTTATCAAGAATAAAAATATACTATTTCTAGTTGGCGTAAGAGACGGTTTTCTGTCTGGGTATGACCTGAATAAAGGAGATATTCAGTTAGGGCGAACCCCACCTACGCGAGAGCTAATAATAACGCTACTTTATAACTCAATGCCCGAACTTAAACTCATAATAGCTCCCTCACAATGGGGAAGTCAAGAAAATCCGAATTCAGTTACTATGACTGATTAACCAAATCGATTTTTCAATTGCTATTAATTTTCAATAAAAGCGGGTCTATGCTGGGGGTAAACGAGCGCCCCAAAACGCCGCTCCCAATACAAATTGACCGAATCTTAGAAAAAATAAGATAGGGTTGTCAACAATGACAACCCTATCTTATTAATGATTACTTTCCAAGCCAAAGTTTCACCTCTTTCCCCGGAATTCTACCTCGATCGCTCGCGAGTATACTCAATCTCAAACTTATGCAATGGCGGGGGCGATGGAGAGAGCTATTTGGGATGAAGCGAAACGTCCGAATCGCCTCATCCAAAGCTGGATTTTGCGCTTAAGGAAAATTACTTTTTCTTTCTGAGATCGACTTCTTCAATTTCAGAAAGCATAAAAGTCACCAGTTTATCCCAGTTTCCGCCTTCAAAAAGAACGGCGGCTCGCCCGTCGCTGATGCGCTGAACGAGTCCTTCAAAGCAATAGTAAGTATCGTTGGGGTTAATTACTTTAACCGTAGCTCCGGGCAAAATCATAAATCGTTCTGGCTCAAAAGTGGGTATTTCGATACTACTTTACCAAAAACGCGGCCCGTGCAAGACGCGAGCAAGCCGAATAGTCAAAATCGGAGAAATGTTTTTAAATTGAGAAAGAGAAAACTATAGTAATTGCTCTTATTGGCCCTCATGACTGCCGGACTGCAACGGGTTCTATCCACTCTGTTCTCGAATGTCACTCAGTTGTCAGAAAGCGATCGCGTTCGCGCCCTCAAACGAGAGCGAGACCAGTTGCGCCGCGAAGTCAAGCAACTGCACCAAGAACTTTTACCAGAACCCGTGCGCGTCGCCCAACAAAAGGCCTTGATGGCTGTCGTCACGAAAATTCGCGAATCGCTCGATTTAGAAACCATCTTTCGCTCGACAGCGCGGGAAGTTCGCCAATTGCTCGATGCCGATCGCGTCGGTATTTATCGCTTCCTCCCTAACTCCTCCTGGAGTGAAGGCGAATTCGTCGCCGAAGACGTGCGCCCGCCCTACAGTTCAATCGTCGGTCTCAAAATTTACGACCATTGCTTTAGCGAAGACTTTGGCATTTATTACCGTCGGGGACGGATTTGGGCAGTCGATGACTTTGAAGATATCGATCTCCACACCTGCATGAAGTTGCTGGTCGAACGGGTTGGATTTCGCGCCAACCTCGTCGTACCGTTGCTCGAAGGCGAACAACTTTGGGGGTTAATGTCCGTTCACCTCTGTACCGAAGCGCGCCACTGGACGGAGGATAACATCGAGTTCGCCCAACAAATTGCCCTTCATTTAGGCGTTGCCCTACAACAAGCTCAAGCCTTGGCTTGGCAGCAACAACAATCCGACTTTCTCGCCCGCGCTGTCAGCCAAGCGGTAGGGCGGGAGAAAACCGTTGCTGCGATTATTGATAAAATTCGCCGTTCTCTCGATTTAACGACAATCTTCAAAACGACAGTCGAAGAAGTCCGACATCTCTTAGGAGCAGATCGCGCCGTTATTTATCACTTCAATCCAGACTGGAGTGGCGAATTTGTGGTCGAATCTATTGCGCCGGGATGGAAATCTTTCCTCGACCAACAGGAAGAAAATCCTCTGATTCGTAAAAGTATCAATCAGTGTAGTCTGACTGAGTTAGGAAATCCAACCATTAGCGATACTTACTTCCAAAAGACTCAAGGGGGACGTTTTAACCACGGAGAAGTGTTCAGAATTTGTAACGATCTCTACGCTGAGGGATTTTCTAAATGTTACGTGGAACTGCTCGAGAGTCAACAAGCACGAGCTTATGTCATCATCGCCATTTACAACGGTAATCTACTTTGGGGATTGCTCGCTGCTTACCAGAACTCCGGTCCGCGCCAGTGGCAAGAGCGAGAAGTACAGTTTTTAGTGCAAATTGGCGACCAATTAAGTATTGCCGTTCAACAAGCCGAACTACTCGCTGCAACCCAACAGCGATCGCACGAATTAGCGACGACGCTAGAAAAACAACTCGAACAGCGCGCGCTCGAACTGGCGCTGGAAGCAGAACAGGAACGCGCTCTTTCGGAAGTTATCGATAAGATCCGGCAAACTTTGGATTTGGAGACGATTTTTCAAACTGCTACAACTGAAGTACGTCAATTGCTAAATGCCGATCGCGTAGCAATCTATGCGTTTGGTGCGGGGAGCAACTGGGAGTACGGCTGTATTGTCTCTGAAGATGTGGTCGAGCCGTTTGCGAGCGCGCTGGCAGTGGAGATCGAGGATCGCTGTTTTAGCACGCGCGCACAAGCTTACAGTCAGGGGCAGATTTGGGCCTGCGAAGATATTCAGAAGGTGGATTTGGAGCATTGCCATTTTATGACGCTTTCTCGCTTCCAAGTCCGAGCCAATCTCGTTTTGCCGTTAATTAAGGCCGGTCAACTCTGGGGATTGCTTTGCATTCACCAATGTTCCGCGCCGCGCAAGTGGCAGGAGAAAGAAATTGAATTTGTCCGTAAAATTGCCGTTCAACTGGGGGTAGCGCTGCAACAGGCGGAATTGCTAACGCAGGCACAAGAGCGATCGCGCGAATTGCGTTCTACTTTAGCAGACCTTAACACGATTGTCGATCGCCTCGCGGATGGGCTTTTAGTTATCGATCCCACCGGCAAGATTACGCGCTTTAATCCGGCATTGTTGGAAATGTTTAATCTCAACGGAATCGACTTGCTCGGAAAAAATATCGCCTCGATTTTTCCGTTAGATTTAGCGCTTTTGGCTCAAAAAACCGAACGTCAGGATAAGGGAACTGTCTCGGCTAATGTTAAATTAAGCCGCGATCGCGAGGGACAAGCCTTAGCAACGAGCATTCGTCGGGAAGGAGACGGCGACGAAGGCCAACAAGATTTAGGACTGGTGGTTTTGATTCGCGATGTCACCGTCGAACGGGAAGTCGATCGCATGAAAACCGATTTTCTGGCGACAGTTTCCCACGAATTGCGCACGCCGCTGACTTCGGTATTGGGTTTTGCTTCGATTATCCGCGACAAGCTCGAAGAAGATATTTTTCCGGCAGTGAAGTTAGAAGTCCTGCGGGCGCAAAAAGCGATGAAGCGAGTGCGATCGAATATTAATATTATCGTCTCGGAAGCCGAACGATTGACTTCTTTGATTGACGACGTTCTCGATATTGCCAAAATGGAGGCGGGGCGCGTCGATTGGAATATTAAGCCGGTGGAACCTCGCGAGATTTTAGAACGCGCGATCGCGGCTACCGCTTCCCTCTTCGAGCAAAGCAACTTAAGGCTGATTCGCGAGATCGAGCCGAACCTACCCCACGTCGAAGTCGATAGCGATCGCCTCATTCAAGTCTCGATCAACCTCCTCTCTAATGCCGTCAAATTCACCCCCCAAGGAACCGTTAGCTGTCGGGCGCAGCGTCAAGAAGGTTTCCTGCTTGTCAGTATCATCGATACCGGTATTGGTATTGCCCCCGAAGATCGCGAAAAAGTCTTTGAACGGTTCAAGCAAGTCGGAGATATACTCACCGATAAGCCGAAAGGAACTGGCTTGGGATTGCCCATCTGCAAGCAAATTATCGAATTTCACGGCGGTAAAATTTGGGTGGAAAGCGAACTAGGGGCTGGCAGTACCTTTTGCTTTACCCTGCCCCTCGCCGGAGAAACGCCCGAGTTGCTGCCTCGTTAAACAATTCTTGTGAAAACTGTTAGAGTATAAGGCAAGCGATCGACACAAAACTTAACTTTTAAAAGCCCTTGTCCTCTGCTTATCTGCTAGTGTCGCATGGTAGCCGCGATCCGCGCCCCCAAACTGCGGCAAAATATCTCACCCAATTAGTCCTGCAAGCGCTGGATGCCCCTGAAGTTCGTTTCGCGATCGAGTCCCGAAATCGATCGCTGAAAAACAGCTTGCCGATTGTCGGAAGCACAACCTTAGAATTCGCCTCTCTCCCGCTCCACCAAAGCATTGAAAAATTTGCCTTGCGGGCGAAAGCAGCCGGATTTAACGAAGTGCAGATCGTTCCTCTATTTCTTCATGCAGGCGTTCACGTTCTTGAAGATCTTCCCGCTGCTGTGGAGCAAGCACAGCACGCTTTAACAGCAGGCATCTCCCTCAATCTATTACCCCATCTCGGCAGTTATGCAGGCGTAGAGCGATTACTCGTCGCTGAGTTCGAGCGTTTGGACGCGCGCCAACGAATTTTGCTCGCACATGGCAGTCGCCGCCCGAGAGGAAATGATGGGATTTCTAGCTTAGCCAACCGACTCGGAGCTAGAGTTGCCTACTGGTCGATCGCTCCAAGTTTAGCCCAACAAGTCAGCGATTTAGCCGCCGGAGAAGCGATCGCGATCGTCCCCTACTTTCTCTTCGCCGGAAACATCACCGAAGCGATTGCCGCCGAGAACGAACAACTGCAACGCCAAGTTCCCGAAACCGCCCTTCGGCTCGGTCAACCCCTCGGCGCAACCCCAGAACTCGCCGCCTCAATTGTCGAAGCATTAGTCGAGGCGAACCGCAATTAAAAGCTCGTTCAAAATGGCTGAAATCCTCTCAGGGGAGGCATTTTGAATTTTAGATTTTGAAAGCGTGAATTCCGCTTGGGAAGGATCCTTTACCGGGGTTCTAAAATCCAACATGGAAACGGTACGTTTGAATGGCATCATAGTTTATACGACCGTCTGGCAAGCGGCAGATCGCGCTTTATCTAGGTCGCGATCGCCGTGCCACAGAATAAGCCAAACTGTTTTGAGGAGAAGTATGCTAAAACGCCTTTTTTTGGGATTAGTCGCGACTTTAATTTTTACGCTGCAACTGCCGATCGATCGCGCTTTTGCAGTTGATATCAAGCAAGAATTACGCACGGTCAAGCAAGATGCGACCGAGAATGTCGTAGTTTCTAACAAGGAATTCGAGCATGGCAAACGCTTGTTTACCAATGCTTGTTCTAAGTGCCACATGGCCGGCAGAACCAAAACCAACCCGAACGTCACTTTAGGAAGTACCTCTCTTAAAGGGGCTGAACCCCCTCGCGACAATGTTGACGAAATTGTCAGCTACCTCAATAATCCCAAAACTTATGATGGGGAGCAAGATATTAGCGAACTGCACCCGAATACCACTCGGACCGATCTGTATCCGGAAATGAGAAATTTAACTCAACAGGATTTACAAGATTTGGCAGGCTACATCTTAACGGAAGCGCAGATTCGCGGTTTCCGTTGGGGCGCTGGTAAAGTCTACGACTAAATTAATTCAAGAACCGTTGCTCTAAAGCGCATTGCCGGGAAGGGGAGCGCCTTGACTCAATAATTACTCATTCGTAATTCGTAATTCAAGCTCGACTCTCCTTACCCCATTTTTTTATTTTGAAGTTTTTGCTGGGCAAACCATTATGAATCAACCCATAACGTTTAAGATTTTTGCAACCGGTTGGTTGCGCGCTAGTCTAGCTATCTTGAGTGCGTGTTTGGTTCTTTTAGCGGGGACTCGTCCTGCCCTAGCTGTCGATAAATATATTACTCGCTATATCGCTAAAGAACCTGTTGCGGTTCCTTACGACGCACAAGGGAATACGCAAACCTATACGCCCGATGATTTTTATCAAGGGAAAGAACTGTTTAAAGAACATTGTATTTATTGTCATGTTGGCGGCACGACCGTTCAAGATCCGACCGTTTCTTTATCGCTAGAAGACCTCGGCGGCGCAACACCTCCTCGCAATAACGTCACTGCGATAGCAGACTTTATGCGCGATCCCCTCAGCTACGATGGCAGCGAACCCAGTCTTGCCTGCCGTAAAGTAACCGAGGCTTGGATGTCAAAAACAGAACTCGAAAAGTTAGCGGCTTTTGTATTGCGCGCGGCAGAAAAATCGCCGGGATGGGGAAACTCAGAGATTGAAGTTAGATAAGGCTAAAGATTGAGTTTGACCGACGATCGAATCGGAAAAGTGGGTGAAAAGGTTTGGTGGTAAAATTAGCAGTAGATTCAAAAAACTGCTGGGAGACAAATTAATGAAGCTAGTCGTACTGCCAAAACGTCTTGGCTTACTTCTATCGGCAATATTGCTAGTTTTAGCAAGCCTTTGTTTGGGTGCGAACTCTGCTGCTGCCGAAACCTATACGGTCAAAATGGGGTCGGATAGCGGAAGGCTTCAGTTCCAACCCAGTACCCTCAAAATTAAGCCGGGAGATACGGTGAAATTTGTCATCAATAAGCTAGCCCCTCACAATGCTGTTTTTGACAAAGGTCCGGTGGGTGTCGATTTAGAAAAGCTTTCTCGCGAAAAATTATTATTTTCGCCCGGTCAGTTTTATTCGACAACGTTTCCGGCAGATGCAGCATTCGGGGAATATTCCTATTACTGTCGGCCCCATCGCGGTGCGGGCATGGTTGGAAAGATAATCGTGGAATAATTGAATGAGGAAAGGCTGCGTGTTTTTAGCTTTGCTGGGCGATCGCGATCGCAGCAGTGGTTTGGGCGGCGTAGACTAAGGGCAACAGCAATCCGGTTTGTTCGGTTCCGTTCGCTGCCAGATCGCTGTGACACAGATAAACTCGCTCTTCGGCTCGGGCTAAAAGATCGCGCAGAATGCGTTCTAAGCGTTCTCCGTCGGCTTTGATTTGCGCTTCGGGAGTCCAAGGAACCAACCCAGCCCGCAGAAAGAGGGGAGCGGCAAATAAGGTGGCCGCACCGCCGGATTCCCACAAATGGGAGGAAGCATCGAGCCAAAAGTGCCAGCGATGGGAAAGGCGGCTGGAACGGTATTGGAAGATAGTCGCGAGGGTAATGGCGTTGGGCGGAGTCAGTCCGAGTGGTCGTCCGGGACGCGCGTTGGCAGAAATCGTACCGCGATCGAGCAGTTGGATGAATTGTGCGATTTCTTCGGTGCGAGAGCGGGCGCTAGGTTCGTTTTGCCGCAGTCGGCGCTCCACTTCCCAGAAGTGTTGTGCGGTTTCCATCAGTTCGCGCAGGGCAGAGAGGCGCTGGAAGGAAAGGCGTTGGTTGTTGGCGAAGAAATGCTTGATGGCGCGGTCGAGGATGGCGATAACGCTGGCGTTAGGAGTTTGTTCGAGCAGGGTATGGGTTTCTTCAATCCAAGCGCAGAGCTTTTGGTAGGCGAGGGTGGCGCGATGTCCGAGGCGATCCCAGCGGGGGAAGGTTTCGATGGGGAGTAAGCGCGGGCGTTCGAGATGGAATTCATAGCAGAAGTCGGCGATGAGTCCGGCGCGGGCTGGGTCGATCGCGTTTTCGCTGACTGTTTCTCCTTCGGCGGGTGCGAGTAGGGAACCGCTGGTCACGACGAGCATTTCGGCGACTGCATCGCGATCGATTAATCGTCCTAATCCGGGGTAGAGGAGGGCGAGGAGGGTGAGAAGGGCGCGCACGGCGGGAGAGGCGATTAAGGGGCGCTGTTCGTTGAGGGGTTCGACAGCAATGTCTCGTGCGGAAAAAATTTCAATGAGGGTGTAACGCGCGATCGCGTCCAACCCGGGGGCGATAATAGCGATATCTTGGGGCTGGACTTCGCCGCGAGCGATCGCTTGAATAATTAAATCGGCGGTTTGTCGCAGCAGCGCCGCTCTCGAGGTTGTTTGAATCGAACGGATGGTTTCTGGCAAACCCTCCAACTCTGCCGGTTCCTCTAGCATTGCTACCACGGTTTCCCGCAGCAATCTCGGACTCTCTCCCCCATTCTCTCCGTCTCCCCCTCTCCCCCTCTCCCCGTCTCCCCATCTCCCCGTCTCCCCGTCTCCCCATCTCCCCGTCTCCCCGTCTCCCCCTCTCCCCCTCTCCCCATCTCCCCCTCTCCCCATCTCCCCATCTTCCATCCACTGTACTTGACAGCGTTGCGCCAATTCTGCCATATAGTCGGGATCGGCATTTAATCCCAAGCGAATTTTTCCGTCGGGGTTGAAGGTAAAGATGCCGGTTGCGCCGCCATCGAGCAAAACTTCGATGAGGTCGCGCGCGATCGCGGGATAATCATCGACATTATCGGCAAATACGGCTTGATAGCGCCGTCGCAAATGATATTGATAGGTCGAATCCGGGAGCAAGTAACGCCAGTACAGTTCGTAAATGATGCCGTAGCTGAGCAAACCGCGTTCCAGACACCACTGCCGCCATTCAAGGAGAAGTTGTCCTCGTAGTTTACCCGCGATCGCTTCCCCGCCAACCGCCGTTGGATTCGCCGTCAAGCTCGCATCCCATTCTGCTGCCATTAGCCCAGCTTCCAGGATTTCCGGGATTTCTTCGGCTGGAATGCCCGCCGCCCCCGCCAATTGCAGTAAATCTAAGGTTTGACGCACGAAACGATATTCATTAATTCCGGGAGGAAGGGCGTTTTCACCTTGTAGCGTCGCCCGCCAGAGTTGCGTGGCTAACTCTTGTTCGGTTTCCGGGCGCAAACGTAGCGGAAATTGAGCTTTCACCGCCAGTCGCTCGAACAATAGCGGCCAAAACAGCATCACCTCGTCGGAAATAAATCCTAAAGGCGTTTTTGCGATCGCCGGATAACTCCCTTCAATGGTCTGGGAAAGGCGATCCGCGATCGCTCGGCGGTTGTCATCGTTCGCGGCTAGGGCGAGGGCGGCTGGGGATAAAGCCGTACCCGATTGAGGTGAGGGAATTTTATCGGATACCCACCTGCGAAAGGCGGCGATTAAACGGTCGGTCTTACCGCTGCGAGAGGTTCCGACAATCCAAACTGAAACCAAAATGCTATCAATCGGACAAACCGGGTCTGAACTAATCTGCTATCATACCACATAAACTTCACAAATTTCTCGGTCGGAACTGTCCGATAAAACCCTCGAACCGATGAAAGTTCCTCCTTTATTTAAGAAAGCTCAACGTTGGTTTTTTAGCACGCCCGACCGTGCTTTAGACCGCGCTTATCGGTCGGCTCTAGCGATTAAAGCCTTAGAAGACGAATACTTTGAAGGCGGTATGGTTTCGCCCGAATCCAGTAGCTATAGCGAAGCAGTCATTGCGTATTGTCGGGCTGAAGTGCGCAAAAATTTAGGCATTATTAATAGTAGCCTCGCAGAATTTAAAACTACGCGATCTGTACTGAGTTTAGCCGATCTCGATAAAGGGATTGCCGATAAAGTTTACGATTTAGAATTTCGCGAACGTTCTGGAATTGTTATTGAAAAAATCAATTTTATTGATTCGGTCGTTCGTAAATATAAAGTCTCCCGACAGTCCAAAGACAAAATTGCCGTTTCTCTGGTTGAAATTCCCAAGAAGCCCCCTCAATCTCAGCGGCAAATTGTCCCCTCAGAGCCGCGAATGCCTGCCATCATCGATCCAATGGATAAGC
The DNA here is from genome assembly GCF_014698145.1 of Oscillatoria sp. FACHB-1406. NCBI lineage: Bacteria > Bacillati > Cyanobacteriota > Cyanophyceae > Oscillatoriales > Oscillatoriaceae > Oscillatoria > Oscillatoria sp. FACHB-1406. The sequence goes on from NZ_JACJSM010000016.1 coordinate 81,881, forward strand.
GCCCAAATAATAAAGAAAAGGTCGAAACGATTTCTGATAAGGCAGGAGTTTTGCCGCGATCGCTCCTGAAAACTTTTAGCCGAATTCAGCGAGAAATTGACCCTCAATCCCAAGAATCTGAAGAAGAAATCCTCAAAAAGTTTCGACAATCTCGCGATCGCACGGCGATTTCTATTCGCTTCTTGCTGATTCTCGTTATTGTACCGCTTCTGGTTCATCAACTCTCAAAAACTTTTTTGATTTCGCCTTTGGTCGAGCAAAGTTTATTTACGGAGTCAACTGAAACAATCTTCTTAAATGAAGATATGCAAAAAGAAGCGATCGAGGAATTAAAAGCCTTTGAAGAATCCCTTCATTTCCGTTCGCTGCTCGGTATCGGGCCAAGCCTCTCGGCAGAAGAAATGGAAACCGAAGTCAAGCATAAAGCCGAAGAGTTAGCTGAAGATTATCGAGGGCGAGGCTCGACAGCAATTGCCAATATTTTTGCCGATGTCTGCTCGTTAATCGCTTTCACCGCCGTCGTCTTCGCCAGTCGAAAAGAGATTGCGATTCTGAAGTCCTTTATCGACGAACTAATTTATGGATTGAGCGACTCCGCCAAGTCATTTTTGATCATTTTGTTCACCGATATGTTCGTCGGATTCCACTCGCCTCACGGTTGGGAAGTCATATTAGAAGGCGTTGCGCGTCACTTTGGCTTGCCAGAAAGTCGCGACTTTAATTTCTTGTTTATTGCAACTTTTCCGGTCATCTTAGATACGGTTTTAAAGTATTGGATATTCCGCTATCTCAATCGGATTTCGCCGTCCGCCGTTGCCACGTATAAGACTATGAATGAATAGTTACTCTGCTGTGAGTTCTACTAATATCTTTTCAGAAATTTGACGGTCGCGAAGTGACACATAATTTCCATTGGTGTATTCGGCTTCATTGCCACGGCTCGCCGCGTTATTCTATCCCAGCTACAACTCAATTTATCGAGTATCTTAGCTTCTGTCTGGGAATTTTGAGCGATTTACTGTGGCTAATCCTCGATTTACCGGAGCGAGTAGTTCGATGATTTTTCGATCTGACTCCCTAAGATTCATACTGCGTTGGTGGAAAAATGAGATCGCGGTTACATCTGAATGGTGATAAGGGAATACTGTATTATAGGTCGCGAATTGGCTTGACAGATCGCAATTCAGCAAGCATTCCCGACTCAGCGCAGTCAACTTTACCCCTACATGAAAATGGATACTCCGTTAGAGTTAGAAACTTGTCTCAATCGATGGATAATTCCCCTTCTCCCCAAACAACTGCCAGGACAAGTTATTCGTAAGCTTCAAAATAACATCTTATTTATTTCACCACTGATTGATAACCTACCTTTAAAAGATGGTACGCAAGCCACAGAATTTTTTGCCCCAAATAGTGTTGCAGAGCAAGGCGATTATGTAACTTTTGAATGGGAAAAACCGGGCGAGCGCGGTATCGATCGCAGCAAACAACAACCCGGAAATCCGCACGCCGTTAAAGTTCGAGTCATCTCAGAACAAGAAGCTAAAGTTTTAGCGACGGAAGTACAAGAAAAAATCGCCACTCACTTACGTGAAGAGTTAAAAAAAGAACTAAACCAGCTTCAGCAACAACAAGTGAGCTTAGAACAGGAAATCGAGAAAAAAGTGAAAGAGAAGACCCAAGAGGTTGAGGAGAAAGAAATTGCTTTAAATCAACGAGAATTAGAGTTTAAAAGGCAGCAGGAACTCGACCGACAACAGCTACATGAAGACAGAAGCAGGCTTTCCCTTATCCATCAAGAAAGACAAGATTTTTTAGAAGGTTTGGAACGCTCCATTCAAGCTTCAGTAGATGATTCAGAAAAGACTAGGAGAGAGGCAAAAGAACTTTTTGATGCAGTAGAACCCTATCGTTTAGCCGTTCCTTTAGAAGTTCAAGAACAACCGATTCAGCCCTCGGAAGTTTTGCCTTTTCCTCAAAGCTTAGCATTGCAGTGGCAGACAATATTGAGCAAGTCGGGACTTTTTCTCCCTAAAAATATTGAGATGAGTTATTTACTAGCTCTGTTGAGTTCTTGTTATTCAGGCAGCCTTCTTCTTCTCAATGGCCCTGTCGGAGTTGGTAAGACAAGTATTATTAAAACTTCAGCCCATCTCTTAGGCGGAAGCTCGAAAATTATCCCCGTTCGCCCCGCTTGGCTCGATTCTTCTGACTTACTAGGTTTTTTCGATCCGTTAAGCGAAATATTTCGTCCCTCTCCTTTTCTAACGGCTCTTAAAGATGCGAAAATTCAACCCGATCGCTTGTGTTTAGTTTGCCTAGACGAACTGAATCTCGCTCGGATTGAGAACTACGGTGCTGACTTACTATCAGCACTAGAATATTCGCGCTTGCACCTTAATATATCCTCTCTCAACAGCGACGAACACCGACAAGGATTATTACTCTACTCTACCAGTATTGAAACTCAACTTTTTCAAGAAGCAAAGTTTTTACATGAGACAATCGAGCGCACGAACAAACAGGATATGAGACTCCAACAAATTCAGTCACTCTTAAACGATTACCCCTCAACCTTCAAACTTTCTCCCAACTCGGTGTTAATCGGAACCTTAAACTCCGATGAAACCACATACGATCTGAGTCCAAAAGTCATAGATCGCGCCTACACTATCGCTTACCCTCCTGCGAATTTAGCCAATTCACTCATAGCTACAAATCTGGGTGAAGCGCAATCGGTAATCCTCTCCATTGCATCCTTACAACGCGAAATTGCTTCAGTCGAAAAATTCGATCCAAAATCTCCCGAATGGAAACTTATCTTGAGATGGAACCAGAAATTTATCTCTGCATTAGGCATCCCTTTAGGACACCGTATTAGCCGAGACTATCAAGTTTTCTCTGCTGTCGCTAATCTTATAGGATTATCATCCCAAGATTGTCTAGGTCATTTTATTTTTACAAAACTGCTGCCGAGAATCTACTTCTTTAAAAATGATGAAAAGACAGGTTTATTGCAACAATGGCTTCAGGAGATCGAGACAACCTATCAACCTTACGATCCGGGTAATATCCTTTATCAGTTAAACGAACAACTGCAAGATAGACGACGAGCTAACGTGCGTTACTGGACAAAAGTATGAGAGGCTGTTTCTAAAGCACTCTTCATCTCCTGTAGGGTGGGAAAAGGCAGCGAAGATTATATGTCTGTATCGATTCAATCCAATATCCGCCTTTGCCCACTGCATTCCTCAAACCTTCTTCTTCCTATCTCTGGGATAAAATCCTCCTCGCTAATATAATTTACGCTTAAAATGAGTTACCCCAAAATTAGCTTTGTCAATCTTAAAGGTACGCCCTTTCTTCCCGATGAAAATGGCATTACTCATATTCGCCAATTTGGAGAGAGTTGGTATGTCGAACTCGACAAACCTTGGCGAGGTGAAATTATTCTTGAGGGAAAATCTCCCTTCTCACTGACTCAGATTCCTACCACCCAGCGTTGGGAACTACAGGGAAAATTGAAAGGAGAAATTGCGCGGCGATCGGGACAAGTTACAGTGTTATTAAAAGATAAAGCCGGTAAAATGTTAAATGAAACGGCTGCTACTTTACACATTTATCCTGCTAGTATTAGCGAACAACAAATCGAGCAAGCGATCGCTGATATTGGCATTTTAGCTATCTCTACTGCCTGTTGCGTACAAAGAGAGATGCCCGTACCTATGGGTGAAGGTTCTGGGGTTCCAGGATTGGGGCAAAAATGGCAGGCAGGAAACGGAATGCTGGTAACGGCTACAGCATTACTCGAACTCGCATCTGTTGTCCGAATGAATTGGAGCGAAATTGAAAAAAGACCGCTGAAAAGTTTTGTTACTGAAATCGGAACTCTAGAGGTTGAAAAGGCAGGTATTTCTCCTCGAAGTTTGATTGAGTATAAACTCAACCCATTCAAACGAAGAGTTATCGGAATTAAGCGGACGGAATCATTTCAATGCTTAGAAAATGAATTCCTGTGTTATATTTTAGACTTTTACTTGAGGGACTTCGCGAAAGGATTAGCAGTTGCAATAGGGTCGTTAGACTCAAGAAATCTAGAGAATAAATTTTTTGAGCAAAAGTGGCATAGAAAGGACGAAGATTTTAAAGAATTCGTGAAAGCTGCCAAAAGAAGATGGCGGTTATTTCAATCTGATAGAGAAGAGTTTAAGAGACAAGCTAAAGACAAAATTTCGCAATTGCAAGATTGTGTTGAGTGGGCAGAAAAAGCGAGAACTTCTCAATTTATTAAAGATATTAAAACGCCGACAGTCCCTCAACTCAATTCGCTGCGATTGATTGAGTCATCGAGCTATGCTCCCATTCTCGATTGCTATTTAAACTTAAAAGGAGGTACTCTAGAACCCATTCAAAAAGTTTTGCATTTGCTCGAACAGATTTATCGAGGAGAAGTTCGTCCGACTTGGGAGATTTACGAAATTTGGTGCGTTGTCAAGTTATATACTGCGTTCATTTTGTATGCCGATATGCAGCCTTTAGAAGGAGAAGCTCATCTTTTTGAAAGCATTGAACTTAAGAGCGACGGTACGCTCGAATTACCTAAAAATAAACTTTTTTCCCTCGTTACCCGAAATAGCAAGTTTTCACTTCGAGTTGGAGTCCAGTACGAACCCAAACTGAGAAATACAAAAGATGAATTAAGAACACCAGATATTTTACTTTTTGTGGAAGTCGATGGCAAAGTTAACAAATATGTTTTTGACGCGAAATATAGAGACTATACTCAGCAAACATGGGAGCAATTAAAAAAAGATGTCATGGATGTCGCTAAAAATCGCTACTTGCAGGAACTCTCTTTAACTTCTGCTTTTATTCTTCATACCGATATTCGTAAAGATTATTGGGGAGAAGTACATTTTGACCGTTTTGTACGAGAAGAATTTGGTGCTATCATTAATGAGTTTGATTATGCCGGACATCGGTATGGCGCGATCGCATTAATTCCAGGACAAGATGAAGAGCGCCAGATTAAACGAATTTTACGTCTCCTCCTGCAATATCATAATACAGAACTTTGTACGACTTGCTTAGCGTGCAGTCAGCCTTTAAAATGGGGTAAGAATGTTCGTTCGAGTTGGCTTCCAGATCTCATCTCAGAAGAAGACTTGATTGAGAGAGTCATCGCTCGAGAAAAAAGTGCAGGAAATGGAACTGCTTTATACTGTTCCTGCCCGCAGTGCGGAGATTTCTGGGTAATTCAAAATTGCTACGGAGAGCATCATCATCTTTTAAAGTTTAAAGATTGCTTTCACCGTAACTCAGACCATCCCGAATTTAAAGGAAAATGGATGTATATCTGTCCTGAATGCGGAAGCGATCCTTCTTTAGAAGATTTGAGAGAAGATTCGCGTGCAAAAAAAATGGTTATCAATGACATTGCTACATCGGCAAGTCCAAAATGGTGGACGGATTATATGGCGGCGACGGGTCTAAATGAATCGTGAAAAATGTTACTCAGAGCGGGAATAGTGCGTTACGCTTCGCTAACACACCCTACTGCCGTGACACAGCTAAAACTGTGCGATAGGTTTCTCGTTCTATTGCTTACTCGATCGGGTTTCAAGAGTTTTTCTAAAGCCTCATTTAAGGTGTGTCACGGCACTACACAGGAAAGCTGAAAAGCTGAGGTGGGATGGGTAGGAGCCTTGTTGGGGATTTGATGTAACGGAAAACCCGCCCCAAACGGAAGGGGTTGTACGCAATCTGAATTATATATGCTACAATGAAGCTAGACTTCCGATCGCGCGGATCGGAAACCCATCAACTTATCCCTTTAGTCTGGCAAAAATAGGAGCCATCATGACTGCTATCCCGCGAGAACGCATTCGCAATATCGGCATTTCCGCCCACATCGACTCCGGAAAAACGACCTTGAGCGAGCGAATCTTGTTCTACACCGGCAAAATCCACAAAATTGAGGAGGTGCGCGGCGGTGGCGATGGCGCAACACTGGACTACATGGAACTCGAGCAGCAGAAGGGCATTACCATTACCTCTGCGGCGACGACTTGCGCTTGGAATGACTATCAAATCAACCTCATCGATACACCGGGTCACGTTGACTTTACCATCGAAGTAGAGCGATCGCTGCGGGTTCTCGACGGCGGCATCATGGTGCTGTGCGGCGTTGCGGGCGTGCAGTCCCAATCCTTTACCGTAGACCGGCAAATGAAGCGCTACGGCGTACCGCGCATTGCGTTTATCAATAAACTCGATCGCGCCGGAGCCGATCCCTTCCGCGTCGTACAATCGCTCAAAGATAAACTCAACCTCAGCCCAATTCTGCTTCAACTGCCCATCGGCTTGGAAGACGAATTTAGCGGCGTTATCGACCTCATCGAAATGCGCGCCTGCACCTTTGAGGGCGAAAATGGGGAAAATTGGACGAAACAGCCGATTCCCGACTCCCTGCAAGCCGAAGCGCAAGCAGCGAGAGACCATCTGTTAGACCGCATTTCCCTTTATTCCGATGCCATTGTTGCCAACCTCCTCGCCGAACAAGAAGTTCCCAGCGAACTGATTTGGGAGGCGTTGCGCCAAGCGACATTGAAACTAGAAATCGTTCCCGTCCTCCTGGGTTCTGCCTACAAAAATAAAGGCGTGCAGAACCTACTCGATGCTGTCACCCTTTATCTTCCCTCGCCCTTAGACCGAAAAATCGTTACTGCAACGAACGTCAAAACGGGCGAAGAAGTTAATCTCGAAGCCAATCCCGACGCACCCTTTGTCGGACTTGCCTTCAAACTCACCGACGACGAATTCGGGCAACTGACCTACGTCCGCATTTACGCCGGACGTATCGTCAAGGGAACCCGCGTCATTAACAGTCGCACGGGTTCGCCCGTCCGCGTCAGTCGTATCGTGCGCCTCCACGCCGACGAACGCCAAGACATCGAAAACGCGGAAGCAGGCGATATCGTCGCCTTTATGGGTGTTGACTGCGCCTCTGGGGATACCCTCTGCGCGCCGGAACGGGTGCTTTCCTTAGAAGCAATGTTCGTCCCGGAACCCGTGATTACCCTCGCGATTACGCCCAAATCTCAAGAGGATTCGGTGCGGATGGCGAAGGCGTTAAACCGCTTTGTGAAGGAAGATCCGACCTTGCGCGCCAGCAGCGACCCGGAGGCGAACGAAATACTGATTTCGGGGATGGGAGAACTGCATCTAGAGATTTATCTGGAACGGATGCGGCGGGAGTATAACGCGGAGGTGTATGTCGGCAAACCGGCAGTGGCGTATCGGGAAACGATCGCGCGATCGGCTAGCTTCGACTATACCCTCAAAAAACAAACGGGAGGGTCGGGGCAGTACGCGCGCGTGGTAGGGAGCATTGAACCTTGTGAAGAGGGCTTCAGCTTTGAAAATCGTGTGGTTGGGGGCGCAATTCCCAAGCAGTTTATCCCGGGCTGCGAGAAGGGATTTCGGGACGCGATCGCGACCGGACGCTTGCGAGGCTACCCCGTGGTCAACGTCAAAGTCATTCTCTCTGGCGGTGACTTTCACCCCATCGACTCCAGCGAAAACGCCTTCCGATTTGCCGCCCATCAAGGCTTCGAGCAAGCCTTCGATCGCGCTAACCCTTTAATGTTAGAGCCGATTATGCTCGTTGAAGTCGAAACGCCCAGCCAATTTGTCGGACGCATTCAAGGCGACTTACTCTCGCGGCGCGGAACGCCCATCGGTTCCGAAGTCGCCGCCGATTACACCGTCCTGCGCGTCGAAGTTCCCTTAGCCGAAATGTTCGGCTATTCCACCAACTTGCGATCCGCCACTCAAGGAATGGCAACCTTTTCGATGGAATTTTCCGGCTATCGCCCGATGGCTGAAAAGGTTGGGGCGGCTGTTCGTTAGGGGTTATACCAACTCTCATTGATTTTGCACGATTCCCGAAGAGGGCATAACGATGTTATACCCCTACGAAGAAAAATTTAGTGCATCGTAACTGAGAATTGGTATTAGGTTAAAAACTCATGTAAGGGCATTGCATTGCAATGCCCTTACTGCTTGGAATAACTTTACAACCGTTTATATCGACGATTCGATAAACTGCTCTTAAATTACGATCTTATCTTTGAGCGTTAAAAATTTGATGGGCTGTTAAATCTAAATTGGGAAAAGCAGAAGATTTTATGCGATCGTTGCCTCGAAATTGCTGAATTTGGTATTCTCCATCTACCAATCGACACATGGAAAGCGTTGGCTGTTTTGGATCGCCAATATAGCGTCTGCCACCCAATCCTAAATAATCGACAATCCAGTATTCAGGAATGCCTAATGCTTCGTAATCGACCAGTTTATACCCATAGTCATCTCTCCAATTTGTAGAAACGACTTCAACAATCAAACAGACCGACTTTCCAATGGTAATAACCGATTCTTTTTTCCAGCGCGATTCGTTGCTTAAAGCTTGACGATTGAGAACAACCGCATCGGGTTCATAGCCGGACATTTCATTTGCGGCTTTGACAATACATTCTCTCGGAATGAACCCGGATTTTTCATCTTTGCGAATCTCAAAGTTCAGTTCTGCAATAATAAAGCCAGCAACTTCAGAATGGTCTCCCGTTGGCTTTGGCATTTCAATAATGGCTCCGTTATGAAGTTCATAGCGACATTCAGAATTCTCTGGATATTCAGCTATGAATTCGTCAAACGTTATCGGTTTGAGTAGGGCTTGAATCATGAATAGAGTTTAAGCATCTAAGTTTGTTATATAGCAAAGCGCGCTCCCGCTCTGGAGCCGTGTAGCGGTGCGCGTCAAGCGGAAATTTTACGCTCCGAACCCCAATCTTAACTTGTAGGGGCGTTACGCTTCGCGCTCCGCCCCCTACGTTTCGCTCAATTAACTCTCTTTCGTCGGCGAATCGGGGATAAACTCCAGCGCCACCCCATTCATACAATAGCGCTGTCCCGTCGGTTTCGGGCCGTCCTCAAAAACGTGACCCAAATGTCCGCCGCAACGACTGCAATGCACTTCCACCCGCGTCATAAATAACGAACGGTCAACCGTAGTTTCCGTCGCCCCTTCCATCGGTGCGTAAAAACTCGGCCAACCCGTACCGCTATTAAACTTCGTCTCCGAGTTAAAAAGCTCTTGACCGCATCCCGCGCACAGATAAGTCCCGGACTCGTATTTTTTGTCGAGGGGGCTAGTAAAGGCGCGCTCGGTGCCATGCTTGCGCAGAACGTGGAATTGTTCTGGGCTAAGGCTTTCGCGCCATTCGCCGTCGCTTTTTTCAATTTCAAAATCTTTTTTAGATGTTCCCATCGCGTTCGTTCTCCAAGGTTAAAATGCGAGCTACGTTTTCATTATGACGAAAATTGGGTTCTCTCTTCTTGCCCTACCGCACCAGCCCTAGTCGTAATTCCCCACCTCTGGGTAATGATAGAGTGAGACACCCCCAAACAGAGTTAGCAAGTTTAGGCTATGCAAATCGGTTTCCAGCCCGCCAGTCAAGCTCATGTTCCCTTATTAGCGGAATTTATGCAGCGATTCTACGCTATTGACCATTATCCCTTCGATGAGGGGATTGTTAGAGATGCCTTAGTCGGACTGATTGCCAACGATTCTTTAGGACGCATCTGGCTGATCGAGTGGGGGGGGATTGCTGTGGGCTATGTGGTATTAACGTTTAGCTACAGTTTGGAGTATGGGGGACGAAATGCCTTCATTGATGAGTTGTATCTCGAGGAAAACTATCGAGGTCAAGGCATCGGTACGGAAGCCGTTCGGTTTATCGAAGAAATGTGCCAGGAATTAGGGGTTAAAGCCTTACATCTGGAAGTGGAACCGGGCAATATAAGAGGGCAATCTTTGTATCGGAAACGGGGTTTTAAGATGCACGAGCGCCATTTAATGACCAGGCGGTTTGCTTTTCTATGTCTATCAGCAGGTGGAGACAATCCTCAAAGCTAAAAAGTTAGAGAGTTTAAAATACAGATAAAATTTTGTGTATGGGGACTGGAAATTGGTATCAGAATATTTATCGATTATCAAAAAATGTACTTGAGGTAAAGAGAATGACACCAGAACTCCAAAAACAAATCTTAGAGTTGCCATTAAGCGAACGGTGGAGTCTTCTAAGGCTGTTAGTCGATTCTCTACAGCCAGAACTCTTGCCAGAGGAGCAATATCGAGGGCTAAATAACTATTCCAACTGGACTCCAGGCTTTTTTGAAAGAACCGCTGGCGCTTGGCAGGGGGAACCCCTAGAACGCGGAAGTCAAGGTCAGTGCGATCGACGAGATTGGAGTTGGTCATGAGTTACCTTTTAGACACTAATACTTGTATTCAATATCTGGTTCGTCGAAGTTCTTCAATCGCGACTCGTATGGCCGCCCAATCTCGATCGGAAATTTTTCTCTGCGATGTTGTAAAAGCTGAACTTTATTACGGGGCTTATAAAAGCACTCGTCGAAATAACAATCTTGTTTTATTTGAAGAGTTTTTTAACGAATTTATGAGTTTGCCCTTCGACGGCAAGGCTGCAAAAATTTATGGGGAAATTAGAATGGAACTTGAAAGTCGAGGAATTCCTATCGGTCCCTACGACTTACAAATTGCAGCGATTGCACTATCCAACAATCTCACCCTCGTCACTCACAATGTCCGAGAGTTTAGTCGAGTTGTCGGTTTGCGGTGGGAAGATTGGGAAGTTTGAAGGAACTACTACTGCAACACCACTCCAACGAGGGCAAATCCGTCCGCAGTACCGAGGATTGCGCGTTGAGGGAGCGATAATTGGGCGAGTCAAGACTTTCAGCTTTTAGTAGCGCTCATTATCGGGCAAATAGCGCTATATAATGAATAGGGTAGAGCAAGCTTTTAAAAACTGTTATGAAATGGCGAGTCATACTCGAACCCGATGTCGAAACAAATGATTGGGCAGTTTGGTGTCCGGAGTTACCAGGATGCGTCTCGGCTGGTACGACACAAGAAGAAGTACTTAGCAATATTCAGGAAGCTATAGAGCTTTATTTACAACCAGAACCCGTTGAATTGCTGCCGGGGGCTGTTATCTGTGAGGTAACAGTTGGATAAGCCGACTGAGGAGAATGAATGCTGATGCTGTCGAGCGTATATTACGGCGGTATAATTTTGAATTGATTTCTCAAAAAGGGAGCCATCGAAAGTGGCGCAATAAGTCAAAAGATATTCAAGTTATTGTGCCTTATCATCGGGGCAGAGATTTACCAACAGGAACATTACGCAACATTATGGTAACGGCGATGATTCCCGAGCGAAAATGGCAGTCTCCATAAACGCGAGTTCGACGCTAAAATTAAGCTGAAAATCTTTATTGCGAAATCGGTCCAACGAGGGTAAATCCGTCCGCCGTACCGAGGATTGCGCGTTGGGGGGGCGATAATTGGGCGAGGGCGCTTGCATCGAGGAGGAGATAGTCTCCCGATTGCCAGTGTTGGCGCAGGGCGGGTAAGTCGGCGGGGTTGACGGCGCGATCGCTATAAAAGTCCAAACTAGGACGATTATAGGCGAAAGAGGTATAAATAACGCGCTCGCGTGGCGTATTTTCCCGAATCAGCGCGCCGATGCGAACGACGGGAAATTGTTCGTTTAACTCCCAATTCCAAGAGGTGGAAGTCATCAGCAACGCAAGGGAAAGATACATTCCAATTGCGAGAATGGGGATAAAGATGCGATCGCGTTTTTGCATCCGCCAAGCGGTTAATCCCATCGTCACGGCAACCCCAATTCCCATTAATATTAAAGTCGGTTGCGGATCGGCAACGATGAAATAACCGCACCCTGCAAAGCCTACAAACGTTAACAAGCCAAAAAACGCGACCAAAAATAGAGAATATCTTTTTGGTTTTTCTGCGAGTTGCGTTAACTTTGCCCCGACCGCCAGCGCAAAAAAGGGATACAAGGGCATGACATACCACGGCAGTTTCGTTCCCATCAAGGAAATCGTGGTGAGGAAAATAATTGTCCCGACTAAGATTAAGTTTGCCCAACTATTGGGAGTTCCTTTTTTCAAGCGATCGAGCGATGAAAAACTGCTATGCTGCCAAGCTAAAATTAATCCTCCCGGCCAAAATAATAGCCAAGGAAAACTATACTTAAGAAGTTCGATGAGGTAGTACCACGGCGGGCCATCGTTGCCTTCAACAACGGTTGCAATGCGATCGAAATTTTGAGAGCCTAAATGTACTTGAATGAATAGATCGCCGTATTTTAGCCATTGGGAATAATACCAACTGAGGGCAAACGTTGCCCCTAAAATTAAGCCCAACCAAGCGTAGGGATTTTTAAAGATTTTCCAATCGCGATCGCACAAAATCAACGCCCCCGCAATCGCCCACAAGGGAAAAACGAGGATTCCCTTCGTTAGCGCGATCGCGGCAAGACATACCCCGATCGCGATCGCCCACAACCGCTGTTTTCGCGCCTTCAATAGGGCGAACAGCAGCAAAATGAAAAAAGTATTCACCAGTCCGTCCAGCATCATTAAGCGCCCGTGACGCACCACTGGTAGTAGCGTTAAATATACCGAAGCGGACAAAATCGCGCTGAGGCGGCGGGGAAACACTTCGCGCCCGACGAGGTAAAGCAGCGGTACGCCCATCGCCGTCAGCAGTGCCACCGGAAGGCGCGTCGTCAGTTCGCTAACGCCCCCAAATAGGTGATAGCTGCTTGCGACAATCCAATACCCTAACGGCGGTTTCATAAAATAGGGCTGCCCGAAAAAGGTTAAATAGAGCCAATTTCCGGTACGGTATAGTTCGCGCGAAACCATTGCATGAGAACCTTCATCCCAATCGCGCAGGGGAACATTCCCTAGAGAAATCGTCCATAATGCGATCGCAGCCAGACAAAATATTACCAGCCACTGAATGTCTGTCAGTGAACGAAGGCGAAATCCGAATTGCTTTTTGATATAATTTTCGTTTTTGGATTCTTCAGCGTTCAAAGTCAAAATGTCCCCGTCTCGAATCTGGTCTCAATTCTACAAAAGAATATCGGAAGATCGTAACACTTTTACTTTCTTTTTTCTCTCTATCTTCTTTCTTTTTGGATTAGTTGGCATTCTCAATCATGCTATGTGGCGCGATGAAATGACGATTTGGTTAATCGTCCGCGATAGCGAGTCAATGGCAGAGTTTTTACGCGTAATTCGCTACGAACCCCATCCCGCGCTTTGGTATTTCTGCGTTGCATTGCTGTATCGCATCGCTCGCGATCCCATTATTATGCAATTATTTCACTTGATCTTAGGGACAATCGCGGCTTATCTTTTCCTCCGATATTCTCCTTTTCGCACGTTTCAAAAAGTCCTATTTGTTTTTGGCTATCTCCCCTTCTATGAATATTTAGTTATCAGTCGAAATTACAGTTTGGGGATGCTTTTTAGTTTTCTTTTTTGTGCTTTGTATGCAACACGCCAGCAAACTTATCTTTGGTTAGCCATCTGTTTGTTCTTTATGGCGAATTGCAACGCTTACAGCTTGTTTATCGCGATCGCGTTAGGGCTGACTTTAATCGTTGAGGTGATTTTCAGTAGAACTCTTGACTACCAAACTCGCGCGAACCTAAAAAATAAGCTTTTTAGCCTTGCCATATTCGGCATCGGCGTTCTAACTTCCATTGCATTCTTGATTCCGCCCAGCGATAACTTAGAAAATGGCGGACTATCGAGAGGCTGGAATTTATCATTCGATATTCGTCACTTTTTTACGGCTTTATCGCGTCTTTGGAATAGTTATATTGTTCTCATCATTGCCGGAGATTCTAAATACTATAGCGTTCTGATTTGCGGTACGCTTTCTCTGGCGATTATCGCTTTGGTTGCTGGCATTTTTTGGAGAAAACCTTTAGTTTTATTTTTTTACGCGATCGCGACGGCTGAAATTCTGCTCTTTACTTATATTAAGTTCCTCGGCGCACAACGACACTTTGGTCATCTTTACCTCGTATTGATAATCTCATTTTGGCTAGCGAGTTACTATAAAAAGCGTGAGTTATCACCACAAATCCCAAAAAATAGGAATACTAGAAATACCGCGATCGCACAGTGGCTAACGTTTTCACAACGGCAGGGAAAAACCTTCTTAAACATCCTACTCTGCTGTCAATTGATTGGCGGTATTGTCGCGTTCAGTCGAGACTTTACTATTCCCTATTCTGCGAGTAAAGCTGCCGCGCAATATCTTCAAACGAATCAACTCGATCGCGGATTTTTAGTCGGCAGTCAAGATGTCGCAATGTCTCCCCTATGCGGCTACTTAAATCGAAAAATTTACTACCCCGAACGTCAAGCGCTTGGAAGTTTTGTTTTATTTAATCGCAGTCGCACTGAAGTCGATTCGGGAGAAGTGTTGAGACAAGTCTCGGAAAAGTTACAAACTGCTACTGAAGAAGTTATCTTAATTCTCAATTATGAGTTAAAAGAAACTCGCGGCGATCTGTCAATTTTACCTTTAGAAAAATTCGTTGATAGTTTGATCTATAATGAGAAATATTACTTATACCGAGTGCGGAGAGAGTAACAATTTAAAGCATTTTAACGGAATTGAAATTCTCTTCTACCGCGCGCACATAACGCTGTTCTGCGGGCGTAAAAGATTCAAATGCTGCCCTTTGGCGTGCTAGTAGTTCGGGGGTTGCATCGGAAATGTCTCCGCTGCGGGCGGCAACGCGATCGCGCAGTACGTCCAACGGCGCGTTACAATAGAGAATCTGTAAAGGGACTTGTAGCGATTCGCACAATTCAACTACGGGTTTTCTCAAAGCGACGCGATCGTACTTCGCATCAAGAATCGCGCTAAACCCACGCTGAACTAGCATTTCTGCCAACTCCAACAAACGCCCATACGTTTTCTGATTCATTTCAGGCGTATAAATTGTATCATCTCCCCGCTCTTGCAAATCCAGTCCCGCCAGATGCTTGCGTACCGCATCCGATCGCAGGTGAATCGCCCCCCATTCCCGCCCTAACTGGCGCGCTACCGTACTTTTCCCCGAACCTGACAATCCCGACATCATCGCAACTCGTCCGCGATGGGTTTTGGTGTAATTCCAAGCCAAACGGTAGTAATTTTCGGCAGCTTCTTTTGCTTTCTCCTTCTCTTCAGGAGGTACTGCTGCATCATCAAGCAAGAAAGAGTTCACCTTAGCACGCACGTAAGCTTGACGACTTAGGTACAACGGCAAAACTTGCAATCCTTCCCAATCGCCCGTCCGCTCGAGATAAGTATTTAAGAAAGCATTCCCTAAATCGACGCGCCCCCGCGCCTCCAAATCCATTACCGCAAAGGCGACATCGTACATCGTATCGACAAAGCGAAATTCTTCATTAAACTCGATGCGATCGAACAAACGAACTTTTCCTTCCCACAAGCAAATATTTTTTAAGTGCAAATCGCCGTGAACTTCGCGGATTTTACCTCGCGCTTGTCGCTGCTTCAATAAGTCCCGTTCGCACTCAAAAAAGCGATCGCTAAATTGCTTCGTTTCCTCAAATTGCTGCTGGGTTTGTACCCTTCCAATGTAAGGCTCGCTCTGTTGATAATTCTCATCAAATGCTGCCTTGATTTTTTCAACTTCCCCAAAGCTGCGGATATAGTCATTCGTCTTTGCACTTTGGTGAAATGCGGCTACCGTTCGCCCCAATTCTTCCATCCATTCGATAGTTAATTCTCCTTGCTCGAATAAATGACTCCAGAGCATCGTTTGCGGAAACTGTCGCATCTTTATTGCATATTCGATAATTGCGCCCTTACCTTGTAAGGTATATCGCTCCCCATCACACGTAATTGGTAACACTTCAAGATAAATTTCGGGTGCTAAATCCCGATTCATCCGTAGCTCTTCCTGGCAAAAATGCTGTCGTTTTTCGAGCGTCGAGTAATCAAAAAAACCAAAGTTAACTGACTTTTTAATTTTATAAGTATAATCTCCCGTCAAAAAAACATAGGAGGCGTGAGTTTGTAGCAGTTCAATCGGCTCTTTCACCGGATGGGGATAAAACTCCGGCTGTTGCATTTGTTGAATGATACCCAGTTCGTAACTCATAACTCATAATTCCCATTCATCATTCATCACTCATAACTCATCATTAATAACTTATCCCTCATAATTCATCACTCATAACTCATAATTCATAATTTTTTTCTTCCTTTCTTACGATGACTTTGTAGCGAAATAACTTCTGCTTCGTTGCTTTCCCGAGCCACGCGCACGAGTAACCCCGCTAAGAGCAAACTGGCAATAACCGAACTGCCCCCATAGCTAAAAAGTGGAAGAGGCAATCCCGTTGTCGGTAGCGCGCCCGTCGCTACACCAATATTAATCAGCGCTTGCCCTACTAACAGTACCATGACACCAATCGCTACCAATTTGCGAACGGGTTCGCGACATTTAATCGCGACGATAACAGCGAAGCTTGCATAAGCCATTAACAGTAGCAACAAAACAATGCTGCCCGCAAAGCCAAATTCTTCCGCGTAGACAGAGAAAATAAAATCTGTGTACTGAATGGGCAAATAAAATAGCTTCTGTTGGGATAAGCCGAACCCAGAACCCCAGGTTCCGCCGGAACCAACGGCTAAGAGACTTTGGATTAACTGATAGCCATCTCCCATCGGATCTGCCCAAGGGTTGAGAAAGGAAGTTACGCGGCGGCGCTGATAGTCTTGGATGCTGATACTGCCGACGGCTAACATAAACCCTCCTAAAGCCGTTCCTCCCATGTACAGGAGGGGTACGCCCGCTGCTAGGGCAATCAGCCATAAGGTTATACCGCATAACGCCGCCGTACTTAAGTTGGGTTGAAGCAGAATACTGCCGAGAAGCAAGGCAAACGTTCCCAACCACAGTCCTCGCTTGCGGTTATCTAACTGTTTCCATTGTCCGAAGACGATCGCGCTTTGCAATACTAAGAAGGGTTTAATCAATTCTGAGGGCTGTAAGGGCAAGGAGGCGACACTCACCCACCGCGTTGCACCATTCACCGTCGTTCCCAAACCCGGAATCAAGGTGGTCATAATTAACGCTAACAGCAGCCAGACGAACCACTTAGCAATTCCAAGCGCGTAACGAATTGGCCAGCGTACCAGAAAGTTAAAACCCAGCAGTCCGACAAAAATCCAGAGCAGTTGCCGCTTAAAGTAGTAGGCTCCGTCGCCAAACTCGGCATCGGCAATAGGATAGGAAGCCGAAAAGAGCATCACTAAGCCGACGAAGAGCCACAGGAAGGTTAACCAACGGAGCGATCGCGCTTCCATCGCCCAATTGCCGACTTCGGGATCGAAGAAGGGGAAAAGGTATCGTAATTTATCGAGGGGAAACCGCTTCTTCTCGAGCAGTTCGGTTGAGCGATCGCGCATTGCAGTGGAGGCGGGAGGGGTATAGGTCAATATACAGGCTGAAGGGCGCAATCCGCTACGCAGATCCCTTCGGATACACAAAAAAAAAGAGGTCGCTTTCGACCTCCCCCGCGCAAACTGTAACAGGAAACCTTAGACAAGTCCGGTATTAATTCCCTGCTTCCCGGTTGCGAGTTCGACTTTAACAATTTTGCCGCCCATTTTCATGATTCGCTGCTGTTCGCGGAACCAGTTATCAAAGGGAACCAACTTAGTAAAATAAGTATTTTGAAGTTCTCTCTGCGTCCGAATTCGAGTTTGGCTGGGAACGCAAGCAGTCACTTTAAACATTCGCATCGGTCAATTTTTCTCCTAAACTAAAAATCAAAAAATGAAGATTACTGTTGACTTTTTGGCTGATTAATGCTTACTAATTTATTCGGTTTTTGAAATGTTTAGTCAGGTTTGGAATTTTTCCGCCCCCGTTCGCGAGGGAAATCGCGCAGCCAAGTCATAATATTTGCCTTGACATCCTCACCGCCCTAAAAGTGCGGTGATTCCTAAACCTCACGATTCAGGTTTCTGCTTCATTGCAACTGCCTCCACCCGCAAGGAGTTTTATGGTCTTACGTTCGCTCCACAGACTATCCCCGCTAGCCCAGCGGTTCTTAGGTGTCGAAATTCCGAAAAGAATTTCTCGGTTTTGGGTTGATTCGAGGGATAGCTCTACCCATTGCCCCGTCCTCTTTTCCCGGTCTACCGATTTTTCTTCCCCGTTGCGAAGTTTCGCAAGCTTTGGTGTTAGGGTTTATGTCTCCATCGTCGCGGGTGGGTCATTGACCAACACGATTCTACCAAAAATTAATGTAAAGCCGTGCTAGAAGCACGGGGTTTCAAACCCATTTTTCTGATGAAACTGCTAAGGTCGGGAGTTAGCGAGTCAATACTAACTGTCGAAACTTAAAAGTCGGACATACCGGCTAAGCCTTCAACGAGTTAGCACTCACTTGCTGACTTCCCGAACCTAGTGGTGGAATTGACTGGCTTTGGGTTCGTTAACCTCTACAGACTAGCTCAAGCCAGAGCTAATGTAGTCTAAGTAAACGCCCATTTCCTTACCAGCATCAGGACCGACGAGAGCAGCGGTCGCTTCTTTGATCGATTGAATCGCTTGAACCGTGGTGCCGATGGGAACGCCGAGGGAGTTGTAGGTTTCTTTCAAACCATTGAGAACGCGCTCGTCGAGGATGGAAGGATCGCCAGCAAGCATTGCGTAGGTTGCATAGCGCAAGTAGTAATCCAAGTCGCGGATGCAAGCTGCATAACGACGTGTGGTGTACATATTACCGCCGGGACGGGTGGTATCGGTGTAGAGCAAAGACTTTGCTACAGCTTCTTTAACGATGGTGGCTGCGTTGGCGCTGATGGTGGTAGCAGCACGAACGCGCAGTTCGCCCGTCTTGAAGTAACCTTTGAGCTTTTCCATTGCCGAGCTATCCAAGTACTTGCCTTGGACATCAGCAGTGTTGATAACAGCAGTAATTGCGTCTTGCATAGCTTTGTTTCCTTGTTTTACCTAAGTCTAAGAATCTCGATCGCGGATGCTCGATGGCAGAGCATCTCTAATTTTTAAGAATGTCGAGGGGGCGTTTCCTAGAGCAACCCACCGATTACGAAGTCGAAGTAAGCTGCCGCTTCGCTAGCATCGGCTCCGGACATCATGCCGGTTGCTGCATTTTTCATTTCGCGAACGCCTTCAGCCATCGCGTCGAGGGAGGTTCCCAGAGATTTGTACATTTCTTTTGCACCGACCAAGCCGATTTCTTCAATCGGAGTAGCATCGCCAGCAACGATTCCGTAGGTGATCAGACGCAGGTAATAGTCGAGGTCGCGCAGGCAGCTAGCGGTCATTTCTTCGCCGTAAGCGTTACCGCCGGGGGATACGACATCCGGACGCTTTTGGAAGAGGCGATCGCCTGCTTCTTTAACGATGCGTTCGCGACCGCCGGTTAAGGTTTCAGCAATGCGAAGACGGCTTTCACCGCTGCTGACAAAAGCTTTGATTCTATCGAGTTCGCCGGGGCTGAGGTAACGAGCCTCTGCATCTGCATTCACGATGGATTTCGTGACAATACTCATGGATATCCTCCAACAAAAAAAAATAGACCGGGTGGACTTAAAACTGGTGTTTTAAAATTCGGCGGCTGAATTTTTTGGGAATGCGCGATCGGCTTTCCAACCGACCTCGATTTCCTGACTCCCTCAGCAACCTTCCGCAATCATTTTGCGGTATTTCGTCCGCTTTCTCGATCGACGCTTAATACTTTTTTACATTTCTCCTCATCTTTGAGAGGAATTGTTACAAGCGCAAACGAAAATTCGGCGATCGCAACTCTAATCCCGAGCGGGTTTTCGAGCGCGATCGTCCAATTCAGCGTGCGATCGCCGGTCGGCTTGCCGCGAGCAAACCAACCGGACGCGGGCTACAGACCGCTTTTAACGGGCTTGAAACTGGGAACGACCAGTTCCTTATCTTGCTTGGTGAGCTTGTTATACAGCCGTTCGGTATTGGGGAAGTTCGCCGCCGGTAGGGTCGGGAAGCGACGGTAGGGAACCGTATCTTCGCCGAACACTTGCAGGTATTCCATACTGTTAACCATTGCCGAGATAAAGGCGCGAATGCCTTGAGTGGCAAGAATTTGGTTGTAGGTTTGAATTTCCTTTTGGTTGAGCGGCGCGCGCCCCAAGAAGTGCTTCGTTCCCAATTCGATGACCTTCGTGTTGGGGAACGGGGCGTAGAACTGCTTGATGTATAACTCCGAACATCCCAAGCCCTCAATAAACTCTTTAACGGTAATTTCGCCGTTGCTGAGTTTGCTCTCTAAGGCGCTGAATTGCGTCGAGGAGGTGGTGAAGGGCGGAATGTCGCGCTCGAAGATTTGACGGTAAGCTGCCGCGATCGCGTTTTTGAGTTCGACTTTGTTACCGCGATCGATCAGTTTGAACGTCTTGGTTTGTTGGCGCTTGGTCGAAACTCCTTGAGCGATCCGCATTTGAATATCGGGTTCGGTGCGATTTTCCGATACCGTTCCCAACTGAACGTAGCGCGGCGTAACTTCTTCGGTCTGACGAACGTTATAGGTCGTATCGATCGCCGGACGACCCGAGCGCAGCGATCGCATCTTCGCGCCCGCCGCCGTCAGATAGCGTTCGTAAGGTACCGTATCTTCCCCAAAAGACTCGGAATACTCTGTACTATCGACAATGGCATCGATCAAGGCATACAGCCCCTTCTTCGCACAGATATCGAAGTACATATTCATCTCTTGGCGGCCGTAGGTCGGACGACCTAAGAGGCGGCGATGGATATATTCAATCGCTTTCACCACGTAGTACGGTTGCCAATAAGTCTTGCGGAACGCATCCGACTTCGCCAACAATTTGACGAACTCGCGCACCGTAATATTGCCATTTTCGAGCCGAATTTCTGCGACTTTATCTCGCTGACCTTCGTAAGGCATACGGCCGAAGACTTGCAGATAACAGCCATTAATAACGGCTTGGGTCGAATTTTCCGAGAATTTGACACTCGTTCCCTTCTGCTTGCCGCCTCCCGGAAGTTGGTCGAGCTTGAACACTTTCGGGCCGAGCGTTCCGGGGGCCGCACCGCGCGCTCCTGGATTGCTAATCTGGCTGTTGATGGCCGGTCCTTGATTGATGAGGATGCGGCGGGTGTCCTTGCTAAAAGGCGCTGGGCTGGTATTGGGATTGCGGGTTTCTTTCGGGAAGATCGCGCCGAATTGAATTTCGAGCGGATCGTTGCCCGCACCGTAAACGTGCTGGTCGGGAAGGGGCTGCTCGTACTTGGCAAAGGTCGTAATAAATTGAGGAACTTTGCGGAACGGCGCGCTGTAGTTAAACAGGTCTTGCTGCATTCCCCAGTTGCGGCATTCTTGCGCTTCTTGACCCAAACCGCGCAGGTAAGGTACGGTTTCTTCGCCGAAGTAGTCTGCATATTCCTGAGAATCGACTAAGGCATCGATCAGGGCTGACAGACCGCCGCTAGAAACGATAGAGAAGTATTTTTGGACTTCTTCGCGAGAACTCGGACCGCGACCGAGGACATGACGGAAGGCCAATTCCAAAGCACGGCTGTTAATAAAAGGTTCAAAAAATTGTTTGCGATATAGGGGGGATTTTGCCAGACGGCGCACGAATTCTTTCATCGAGATGTCGCCGTTTTTGACTTGCGACTCGAGGTAGGAATTCGACTGACTGTAAGCGCGCGTGATATCGCGCTCGAAAATTTGCCGATAGGCAGCTTTGACAGCGGCTTGTTTTTCTCCCGCAGAGAGTCCTGGTTTCATCACAAACTTCTGCCGCCGTTCTGCTGCGTTAAAGTAGCTTTGGGGCAGTTGTAAGCCTTGGCGATCGCTGGCGGCGGTTTGACGCACTTTGTCGGAAGGGGTTGAGGCTTCCAGTTCGGCGATCGCGATATTGAAGTATTGAGCGACGATCTCTCGGGCTTCTTCATCGCCGCTGACATAGGCGATGCTCGCGTTGCGCATTTCCTGCATAGCGACTAATGTCGCTGCGATCGAGCAGGCATTTTCGATGACTTCGCGCAGTCCGCGAATATTAACGACCAAAATATTCGGGTCGCCTGCAACAATTGCGTAAGTGACATATCGCAATGTCCACGATAAATCGCGCAGGGATTTGGTCATATTGCTCGGGCCGTAGCGCGAAACGCTAATCGGTCGGAAACCTGCCGGAATCTTTACGGGTAAAACGCCACCATCCGAGATTGAAAAAATCGAACGGATGCCTCCAAAAATCCCAGAACCCCCTTTGCTTTCGACGTAAGTCGCCGAGTCGCGCTCGGCTGCTCTAGCCAAAACGAGCTTGTCGCTGGTTTCTTCGGGCGGTTTTTCGAGGAAGGATAACGGCGAACCTCCGGAAAAAATCCGGTTAGCAGCGCGAGAAACGATTACGTCTGAATTAATCGTCATGATTTGAGCAATATCAAGCCGTTTTGCTCCCGAACCGAAATAGGCGTTCAGTTGACCGAGTTCCCCGGGATCGGGGAAGCGATCTTGCTGTTCTGCCTGAGAAATCGTTGAGAGCGCTACCGTCTGATATAGTTGGGGGCGGGCAACCGAACTTCCACCACTTGCCTTGACACTCATTAGCTTTTAACTATCTCCCATCTAAGCGTGTTGATTTCCTTAAGCTGGGGCATTCTGAGGCTCCATCATTAACCACAATAATGGTTCAGCGCTCCCCTGGCGACTTTGCTAAAAACAAATCTTTATTTAATGCCAGTCTTTAGATTAAAACGTTTCGGGTTTTCTTAGCGATTTTGTTAAGAAGTGTGTCGTTGGCAAAGGCAGCGAACGGGGCGCGCGCGATATAATAAGCTTTGATTATTGGCTGTAGTAAACGATGATTCTCGCGCACCGCTACGCGGATCCCGTCGGGATCGCCACCTTACTGGTTCTTTTTCTCCTCATTAGCGGTTCCATCGTCTTTTACCTCGCCTGCGCGATCGCGATGCGTCAGTTTTTTGACTCCTCTACCCAGAGTCAAGAGATGCTCGCCAAAGACCTGCCGCCCGTTTCGCTGATGATTCCCGCCTGCGGACTCGACGCGGGAGCGTGGGAGAATTGGTCGTCTTTGTGCCAGCAGGATTATCCCCATTACGAAATCCTTTTCGGCGTTGTGGATGGGAAAGATCCAGCCGTTCCTATTCTTGAAAAGCTGGTCGCAACTTATCCCGATCGCGCCCGCCTCTTTGTCAATCTAGAACCGCGCGGAGCCAACCATAAAGATAGTATCCTCAGTTACCTCTTGCCGGAAGCCCAGTACGAGTGGATTATCTTTGCTGACAGCGATATTCGCGTTAGTAGCGACTATCTTCGCACCGTCACCGCACCACTCGCCACTCCCGGCGTGGGGATGGTGACTTGTGCTTTTGTCGGACGCGAACCGCAATCTCTCGGTGCGGCAATGGCGGCTTTTGGGCGCGGTTTTGACTTCATTCCCAGCTTGTTGCTAGCGCGTATCTTAGACGGCGGTTTAAATTGTGCGGTGGGAACCACTCTGGCGACAAGCAAAACAACTTTAGCGAAGTGCGGCGGACTGCACCTCAATCGGATTGGTTCGGATTATAACTTGGGCAAGCGTGTTGCTCGCAGCGGCGATCGCGTCGAACTTTCCCATTACGTTCTCGAATCGGATACCGGCACTGAAACGGTTGGCGATGTCTTCACCCGAGAACTGCGCTGGGCGAGGACGATTCGCTTTAATCGCGGCCCGCAATACTATACGATGATCTTTTGCTACGGTACGGTATTTTGCGTTCCGCTGCTCCTCATCGCCAAGTTTGCACCTTGGGCGATCGCGCTTTCGGCACTCACCTGGACTGTTCGTTACCTTCAAGTTTTTATCGCCCTCTCTCACTTGAAAGCCCCTAAGCTCGCCGGATGGTTGTGGGCTTTACCCTTACGCGAAGTTTTAAGCTTGACAATTTGGATAAAAGGTGCATACGGCGATCGCGCTTTTTGGCGGGGACGTTGGTTAAAAATTGAAGGCGATGGCATTATTAGCGAACAGTTCGCCGAGGCAGAATAGCGAAAATATCCATTCTGCGCGCTCCCGAACTTTCCTTAAAACAAGAGGCGCACGCCGCCGACGACCGCCCAATTATCGACCTGTTTGCCCTCGCGACGGGCAAAATCTGCGGTCTGACCGAATTTATGCGTCCAATTGACTCCAACGTAAGGCGCAAACTCGCGGGTTATTTCATAACGCAATCTCAACCCCAAATCCACATCATTTAACCCCGAACCGACTCCAAAATTTTCAACCGATGGGGCAGCAAGATTGAGTTCGATTTCGGGCTGTAAAATTAAGCGTTGGGAGATTAAAAAGTCTCGTTCGGCTTTAAATCTTGCCGATACATCTCCGGCTTCGCTGACAAAAAGGGTTGCTTCGGTTTCAACGAAGTAGGGAGCTAGTCCTTGAATGCCGATCGCGCCGAAAAAGCGATCGCGCTCTACATTCTGCCCGAACTCGCGATCGTAACGCAATCCCCCTTGTACTTCCCAAAACGGAGACACCAGTTGCGAATAAAGAAGCTGAACCTCTAACTCGCCCCCATCGCCGCTAAGCTCGACTTCGCCCTCGGTTTTGAGCCGCAAGCGCCGATAGTCGCCCCCGTACCAGCCTTCGGCTTCCCAGTTGAAAGTATCGTGACCCTCATTGAGACGATATTCTAGCTGCTCGACCGTCAACGCCCCATACATCGGTTCGGGATGGGGGTGAATTTCGGGTAGGGGGGGTAAGGTTGGGTCGAGGGGAGGGGGGTAGGGAAGATTTTGTTGGGCGGTGGGGGCAGACAGTACGGGGGATTCTGGTTCTGCGTTCGCTCCTGGGGGAAACGAAACAAGGCTTATACTGATGGCAATGGCGATCGCGCTAACTCTCATACTGCACCTCCTGCTGCGCGATCGACAACCCTAACCGCTCGCATCATCCCCGCATCCATGTGATAAAGCAGATGGCAGTGAAACGCCCAATTTCCAGGCGCATCAACAGAGACTTCCACCGAACATTTTTCCGCCGGTTTGACGTTTAAGACGTGCTTGCGAGGTTTATACGCCCCCGCGCCATTATCAACTTCCATCCACATCCCGTGAAGGTGCATCGGATGTTCCATCATCGTATCGTTGACAAAAGTCAGGCGCACCCGTTCGCCGTAGTACAACGTGACAATCGGCGATTCTGAATATTTCTTGCCATCAAACGACCACATATATCGTTCCATGTTGCCGGTGAGGTGAAGTTCTAGCTCGCGCTCGACAGTAAGATTATCGTTTCTCGGTACGAGGCTGCGGAGATCGGTATAGACGAGAACGCGATGCTCTAGAGTATTTTCTAAGCCGATTCCGGGTTCGTGGAGGCGATTGCGAACCATCATCGGGACGGCGGCGTTACCCGCACCATGAGTATCGGAACCGTGGGGTTCTCCTTCGCTACCGTGGTTCATATTATGACCATCGGGCATAGAATGACCTTCGCTACCGTGATTCATGTTATGACCATCGGGCATAGAATGACCTTCGCTACCGTGATTCATGTTATGACCATCGGGCATAGAATGACCTTCGCTACCGTGGTTCATATTGTGACCGTCTGGCATGGAATGACCTTCGCTACCGTGATTCATGTTATGACCATCGGGCATAGAATGACCTTCGCTACCGTGACTCATGTTATGACCATCTGGCATGGAATGACCTTCGCTACCGTGACTCATGTTATGACCATCCGGCATGGAAGAATCGGAAGGCTGGCTCGTTTGCGGTTTAGAGTGTGCGTCATGTCCGGAATGTTGCTTAATCGAGCTTTTCTCCCCATCTCCCCGTCCCCCCGTCTCCCCATCTCCCCCTCTCCCCATCTCCCCATCTCCCCCTCTCCCGGTCTCCCCCTCTCTCATTTCATCGTGCATCATCCCCATATCTGCCATCGTTCGCAGGGGACGGGTGCGGCGAGGGGGAATGGCAGCAATTGCGCCCGGTTGGGTAGCGAGGGTTGCTCGGGCGTAGCCGCTGCGATCCATTGTTTCGGCAAAGATAGTATAAGGGCCGGGGCGCTCGGGTTCGACGATGACATCATAAGTTTCCGCGATCGCAATCCGAAATTCATCGACGGTAACGGGTTGAACGTTTTGCCCGTCCGCTTGCACGATTGTCATTTTTAAACCCGGAATTTGAATGTCAAAAAAGGTCATCGCCGAGGCATTAATAAATCGCAGCCGGACTTTTTCTCCAGGTTTAAATAAAGCTGTCCAGTTACTTTCCGGGGGCATCCCATTTAATAAATAGGTGTAAGTGGCCCCCGTCACGTCAGCAATATCGGTGGGATCCATGCGCATTTGCGCCCAGTCTAAATCTTCGCCAAAATTGCCAATCGTGCGACGTTGGTTGTTGTAATAGGTACTGGATTTTTTGAGGTTGCTGAGGATGCGATGGGGATCGGTATCCGTCCAATCGGAGAGCATGATGAGGTAATCGCGATCGTAACTGAAGGGTTCGGCTTCGAGGGGATCGATAATTAAAGCTCCGAAGTGACCTTGTTGTTCTTGCAAACCGCTATGACTGTGATACCAATAAGTCCCGCTTTGTTGAACGGGGAAGCGATAGCGAAAAGTTTGTCCGGGTTTGATGCCATTAAAACTAATTCCGGGAACACCATCCATTTGAGCGGGAAGGATAATTCCGTGCCAATGAATTGATGTATCGGTGTTGAGGCGATTGCTGACGTTGAGGGTGGCAATTTGTCCTTCTTTGAGGCGAATGATTGGGCCGGGAACCGTACCGTTAACCGCGATCGCATCAGCAACGCGATCGCCGATTTTCAGGCGACTTTCTAAGACTTCTAAATCGATAACTTCAGGATAGCGATCGGGGCGTTTGAGTTCGCCGATGGGCTGATTTTGGGCGCGCGTTTTCGGGGTTAAAAGTTGATGAAATCCGACTGTTAGCCCGAGGCTGGCGGCAAAACGGAGGAGGTTGCGGCGAGTCACGCTTGAAGTCAAGTAACTCATAGCGATTGAAGGGGTTAAATGAGAATTGAGAAGTTAATTTTCGCGATTGCGTCGTCCGCTATTGAGCCATAACAGAGTACCGCTCGCGAGTAAAAACAGCACGCTCAGACCGTTGTAAAAAACGTATACTGATTCTAAGTTAACAATCGCGAAATCTCCCCGATGGAGCGCTAGCAACCATTCCCACTCATCGGCGTTCCCAGTCTGAACGGCGATTTGAAAGCCGACACCTGTGATTAGTGTTATCAGCAGGGGCAGGAGAACAAGAGGGACAAGAGCGCGATGCAGTTGACGCGCTCGGCGCGACAGCGGGGTTAAGAGTTTCACGGATTAGCTTGTTAAAAGTGTTAGCTGGATGGTGCGATCGAGATTTTCTATGCCCTCCAGACGCATTCTCGCTGAGAAGAATGTCGCTGAAGAGTCCTATTGCTGGCGATTGAATTGCGCGGGAAGTTAGGAAGTTTTCCGGCTGGGTGTGGGGGTTCGATCGCCGTGACGATGCCCTCGATGCTTACTGCTGCAATTATTCTGGATTTCTGATGAGAAGCGATCGCCATTTTCAACAGTAGCCAGCGCGGGGAAAACTCCAGAGATTGTCAAAGTTGTCGTTACAATTGCAAGGCTCATTAAGATTCGCTTCATTGTTGTTTATGGGGGTGAATAAAAGGGATATCTTTAGTATTTCAGCCGTTGATGAAATGGAGATGAAATCAAAGTTGATTTTGCTCGGTTTGGCAGTAATTGGCTCGAATCTTTGAGGGAGGGCGATGCGAATTTTGTTGGTTGAGGACGAGTTTGATTTGGGAGAGGCGATTAAGCGAGTCTTGCTTCAGGAACGATATATCGTCGATTGGGCGACGGACGGGCAAATGGCTTGGAATTATTTGGATTGTGGGGATTTTAGCTATGCGATCGCGGTTTTAGATTGGCTGCTACCGGGGCTTTCTGGACTGACGCTTTTACAACGAATGCGCGATCGCGGTTGGATAACGCCTGTCTTGATGCTTACCGCGCGCGATCGCATGGCTGACAAAATCGCGGGTTTAGATGCTGGGGCGGACGATTACCTCGTCAAACCTTTTCAAATGGAGGAATTACTCGCCCGTCTCCGCGCTTTGCAACGCCGTTCGCCTCACCTCGAACCTCAAATCCTTCGCGTCGGTTCCCTCTACCTCGACTGCGGAACCCGCACTGTTACCCAGCACAACCCAAATCAGCCGCCTCGAACGGTCGAACTGACTAACAAGGAATATCAACTTTTGGAATATCTCATGCGCCATCCCAATCAAGTTCTCAACAGCGAACAAATTCGCAATCAATTGTGGGAAGTGGGTGCGGAGGCGATGAGTAATGTTGTTGCCGCTCAAATGCGCTTGTTGCGACGCAAATTAGAAAGTTGCGGTGTAGAAGTGCCGATTGAAACGGTGCGGGGTTTGGGTTATCGTTTGAAAAGTTATCCCTAATTTAGATCGCTTTTGGGGGTCGTTGCGGCAAACTGAATTTAGGGGCGAAATAGCGAGCAATTTTTTAAAATTTGGGGCTTGCTTTTTGGCAAGAATTTAGGTACTATATTTTTATAATGGGAATAGACGAGCTTATCTAAAAACGTCACCACTTCCATTATTAGATTATATGTCAATAGGGTAAAAAAAACAAGCCAAAACTCTTAAAAAACAGCCGATTTTTGTAACAAAAAGTTAACACATTAAAACTCGAACTTCAACCGACCTGTGAACGCTCGTAAGTTAAAATGTTTTTGCAAACCGGAAATTTTCGGGCAATTTTTTAAAATTTGGGGCTTGCTTTTTGGCAAGAATTTAGGTACTATATTTTTATAATGGGAATAGACGAGCTTATCTAAAAAACGTCACCACTTCCATTATTAGAGTATATGTCAATAGGGCAAAAAAAGCAAGCCAAAACCTTTAAAAAACAGCCGATTTTTGTAACAAAAAGTTAACACGATCGACTTCAAAAGATAACATTTAAACGGCTAAATTGGGTTCGAGATCTCGTGGTAAATTGCCAACGCCTGTTTCAAAAAACCCGCTTCCGCCTCGCCTTCGCTTACAGCGGTGTAATGGGCTTGATTCTCGTCGGTTTGGGCATGGGAGTTTATCGCGCGATCGCGCACGCCCATACCGTTACCATCGATCGCGAATTACAAACCGTCGCTGGAACCTTACACGACAGTTTGCAATGGAAACTAACAACTCCCGGCAAACTCGAACCGAGCGTTGAAGCACTCCTCCCCAACCTTTGCCGCGTTCAAACCGCTTGTCGTAAAGCCCTGCCGCCCGTCAATCCCTACAGCCTCAGCGCCATCAATCGCGGCAATTACTACATTCGCCTTTGGGACAGTTCCCAGCGCTTAGTTGCCGTCGCAGGTAACGATAGTCGCACGCTGCCCGCCCAATTTAACCCGCAACGGTGGCAGATGCTTCAAGACGGCGATCGCCAAACCTACCATCAAATCTCCCTGCCCTTGCATACGCGCGATCGCCAAGACTGGGGAACCTTGCAAGTCGGGCGATCGCTCCGAGACATCGAAGCCTACCTGACAATGGTACGCTGGTGCTTGGGCTTAGGAATTCCGATCGCGCTGCTTCTCGTCGCCTTAGCCGGTGGGGGCTTAGCGGGTTTCGCCATGCGCCCCGTTTACCGCGCCTATCGCCAAATTCAACAATTCAGCGCCGATGTCGCCCACGAACTCCGCACCCCCATTGCCGCGATGCTGGCCACCGTCGAATCTGCCCTGCGCGCGCCCCCAGAAACCGCCGAAAGCGATCGGGATTTACTCGCCATCTTGCAGCGCCAAAACCTGCGCTTGAGTCAATTAGTCGCCGACTTGCTGCTGCTGTCGCGTTTGGAACAGCAACCGCAACTCGAAAGCACCGCCTGCTGCTTGCAAGACATCGCCAGCGATCTCATTGAGGAACTCTCCGCCCTCGCCCTCAAAGCCGATCTCGAAGTGAACCTCGAAACTGAAGGCGAACCCCTCCTGTGGGTACGCGGTAATAGCGAACAACTCTACCGCTTGGTGAGTAACTTACTAATGAATGCGATTCAATATACCCCCTCCGGAGGCGAGATCGCGGTTAAACTCTACACTCGCAAGTCGCGCGCTTATCTCTGCGTTTGCGATACCGGAATTGGCATTGCACCCGCAATTCAAGGAAAAATCTTCGATCGCTTTTATCGCGGCGAGGAGGATCGCGCCCGAGGGCGGGGCGGGGCAGGTTTGGGACTCGCGATCGCCCAAACCATCGCCCTGCACCATCGCGGGCTTCTCTCTCTCGAAAGCACAGTTGGAAAGGGTAGTTGTTTCACCCTCGAACTGCCCTTGTGTCGCAACCCTCCCGTTAGCAGTTGTTGATGCGTAGGGGAATTTTTTGATAGATTTTCAACTAAACTCGAGACTTGCTTCCCCACGGGGCAGCTTTCAATTCCGAGGAGAGAATCAGCGCCCCTGAAACCCCAACTCCCCTTTATTCAAGCAATATGCAAATCCAAGACAGAACGACAAGCGAACCGCCCAGCACCGCAGCCTTAGAAAACGCGATCGCGCGCAGCCAAGATTACCTCCTCTCCCTGCAAACCCCCGAAGGCTACTGGTGGGCGGACTTAGAATCTAACGTCACCATCACCGCCGAAGTCGTTCTCTTGCACAAAATTTGGGGAACCGACACAACCCGCCCCCTCCCCAAAATCGAAACCTACCTGCGCCGCGAACAGCGCGAACATGGTGGTTGGGAACTCTATTTCGGCGATGGCGGCGAACTCAGTACCTCCGTCGAAGCTTACATGGCGCTGCGGTTGCTAGGCGTTCCCGCCTCAGATCCCGCCCTACTCAAAGCCAAGCAATTCATCCTCAGTAAAGGCGGTATCAGCAAAACGCGCATCTTCACCAAACTGCACCTCGCGCTAATCGGTTGCTACGACTGGCGCGGACTTCCCTCAATTCCCGCCGCGCTGATGCTGCTGCCCGATAACTTCCCCTTCACCATCTACGAAATGTCGAGTTGGGCGCGGGGCAGCACCGTTCCCCTAATTGTCGTCTTCGATAAAAAACCCGTTTACATCGTCGAGCCGGGAATTAACCTCAACGAACTCTATGCAGAAGGCATCCAAAATGTCAAGTACGAACTGCCGCGTCATAACGATTGGACAGACGCTTTCGTGTGGCTGGACGATGCCTTTAAATTCGCAGAAAGTAACAATTTGATGCCCTTGCGCCAGGAAGGATTGAAAGCGGCAGAAAAATGGGTTATCGAACGGCAGGAAGCGACGGGGGATTGGGGCGGAATTATCCCGGCGATGCTCAATTCCTTGCTAGCGTTACGCGCTCTCCATTACGATGTTAGCGATCCGATCGTCGATCGCGGCTTGAAAGCCGTCGATAACTTCGCCGTTGAAACCGAAGAGACGTACTGGATTCAGCCCTGCGTCTCGCCGGTGTGGGATACTGCCTTAGCGGTGCGCGCGCTAGTCGAATCGGGGATAGAACGCGATCGCGCTGAACTGGTACGCGCCGGACAATGGCTCCTCGATAAACAAATTTTAAACTACGGCGATTGGTCGGTCAAAAATAAAACCGGCACTCCCGGCGGCTGGGCGTTTGAATTTGAGAATCGCTTCTACCCTGACGTAGACGATACCGCCGTCGTCGTCATGGCGTTAGATGTCTTAAAAATGCCAAACGAACCCGTCAAACAAGCCGCAATGAAACGCGCCTTGCACTGGATTCTATCCATGCAATGTCGTTCCGGCGGTTGGGCTGCCTTCGATATCGATAATACCCAAGATTGGCTCAATGCCCTGCCCTACAGCGACTTAAAAGCAACCATCGATCCTCCCACCGCCGATGTCACCGCGCGGGTGCTGGAAATGTCCGGACGTTGCAACTTATCCCTCGGTTCTCAGTCCTTGCGTGATGCCCTCCTTTACCTCGCAGGCGAACAAGAAGCCGATGGCTCTTGGTTCGGACGTTGGGGTGTAAACTATATCTACGGTACGAGTGGAGCGCTGTCGGCTCTTTCGTTAATTGCTGCCGAATCCCACCAACGCGCGATCGAACGCGGTGCAGCGTGGCTAGTGCGCTGCCAAAATCCCGACGGCGGCTGGGGGGAAACCTGCGAAAGCTACAAAAACCCGTTTTTAAAAGGCAAGGGCGATAGTACCGCCTCCCAAACGGCTTGGGCGCTGACTGGATTAATGGCAGCAGTCGAGACAATGGAAAGTACAAACGCAGCAACCTCAACGGTAGGTGCAAGGGATGCCATCTCTCGCGGTATCGCCTACCTCCTCGAAACCCAGCAACCCGACGGCAGTTGGGACGAAGTTTACTTCACCGGAACCGGCTTTCCCTGTCATTTTTACCTTAAATATCACCTTTACTACCAGCACTTTCCGCTGACGGCGTTGGGACGATATCGCACGATGCAATCTGTAGGGGCATCATTGGTGTTAACTTAAGCCGAATGGCACTGACTTAAGGCTGGTGGGCGTTGCCCACCCTACGAAATATCAATAACGACGTTGTATACAACGTCTCTACGGCGATTTTTCAACTCTTGTTTCAGTGCCATTCAACTTAAGCCTAAGAGTAGGATCGGGCTGACCTGTTGAGAACGTTAGCCCGCTACGATATGATAAGAAATCCGGTTGAATGACCATAGTATGTTTATCGCCTCAGCCAGCAGGAAAGCCAATTTATAGTGGGGCTATTTATCCGGATTTCATATGACTCACTACTCGCTCAAATCTCAATTTCTCCTCTTTTCTACAGGGTCTCATTAAAGCTACGAAATTCTTAAAGATCGGGTAAGTCGCCCAGTTGCTGACGATAGCGCTCCAGTTCTCTCTGTAGTTGCTCGATTTGTTGTTCGGCAGATTCCGCTCGTTGTTCGGCAGATTCCGCTCGTTGTCGTTCTTGTTCGGTTTGTTGTTCGGCAGATTCCACCCGTTGCCGCACTATTTCTAATTCCTCTTCCGTGCTAGCGTAGCGATTTCCCTCTTCATCAAACCAATATAAAATCTCTCTTTCATATTCCCCATAATTGCGTACCCCTCGACCGATTCCTAGGTCAATTTCTGGCATCCATACCGGTTCTTGCACCTGCCAATGATATCTTCCATTTATTAATTTATACACTTCCAATTTTTGATGGCTCTCGCCTCCGAATTGCCGGGGATTATAGATAACGTAGTACAGCACTCCCAATTGGGCATAGAGCGCTTCTTTACTGCTGTATTCTCCTCCAGGGGTTTTGGAGACGATTTCGAGGGCAAGGATGGGCGCAACGTTGTTTTCTTCCCACATCACATAGCTGCTACGCGGTTCCCCACCTTTGCACCGCTCGACATTGAGGGCTAAGAATCCGTCTGGGATAATCGGGACTCTGACATTGTTGCCGGTGGTGTGGTAGATAGCCATATCTACGCCGAAAAACCAATCTTGGCGTTCTCCCCAAATATATTCAAGGAGAAACAAGAGAAAGTTGGGAATAAAGTTTTGTTCTTCGTTATCCACGGGGGTATCGTCCGAACAGGGGAGTTCGGCACTGCTAGGGAGTTTTTGAGTTTCCGATTTTAGCATTGGACTATCCCCCGACTTCTGGGTTTATCTTTGAGTTTAGCAGACAGATTTCAAGGTCAGACAAGGGAACTGACTGAAGCATAATTGATAGATTGGAACAGTTAACCAAATTGAGCGACGCTGAAAAATCATGGGGCGCAAACGTTGTTAATTGTCCACTGTTGAATGGCACTGACTTAAGGCTGGTGGGCGCTGCCCACCCTACTAGACTCAAGTATACCGTTGCAACTATAAGGAGAAAACTTAATGGCTGTTTTAAATTGCGTCAAACCGGGCGTTAAAAGCGGTCAAATTATCTTGGCAGTCGATTTGACGCTAGCGGGTGATGCGGATGACGTTCTCGCAGCAATAGAACGCTTGGGATACGAACCGGAAATTCGTCATATGAGCTATGCTTCTGGCATTCACGTTCTTGCTATTCTCAAAGACGAACAACATCAAGAAGTTGTAGACGATGATTATTTATTGGAAGAATGGTGGCAGGTGCGATCGCAAATTCCAGCGGATGCCGTTCATCTCTGGCGGGGGAGATAATTAACTCGCTTCGATTACCGATCCTGAAAACCCTGCCCTCACTGCTGGGTTTTTTGTCTTTTTCTTGTCGGGAATTTGGCCTCAAAAGTTAGGGATCGCGCTCCCCTCGATAACGCTTGGGGCGTATTGCGTTGAAAATTGTTTCTCCGACACAATCTGTCGCCGCGCGATCGCGTTACCATATTTATCCAAATTAATTTTCCTTACCCTCGCTCGAATAACTGCAATATGCACAACCCTCAACCCGCGACATCTGCCTTAACCCCTTTCCTCGGTCAGCCTTGGCTCGTCGAAGAACGAGACGCTTGTGGCGTGGGTTTCATTGCCACCACCGATGGAACCCGCAACCATCAACTGCTCGAAAATAGTCTCCGCGCATTAACCTGCATGGAACATCGCGGCGGTTGTAGCGCAGACCGCGATTCGGGCGACGGTTCGGGGTTGATGACGGCAATTCCTCACGCTCTTTTTCAATCTTGGTTCGCCGAACGCAATTTAACGCCTCCCGCCCCGGGTCAGTACGGCGTGGCAATGGTCTTTTTGCCTCAAGGGGATGCAGAAACCACAGAGGCAAAAACACATATTGAAGAAGTTGTCAAGGCTGAAAACATCGAAATTTTGGGCTGGCGACAAGTCCCCGTGCGTCCGGAAGTCTTAGGACAGCAAGCCCTAGACAACTTGCCCCATATCGAGCAATTATTCGTCACGGCGGCAGATTTACAAGGATCGGAATTAGACCGCGTTCTCTACATCGCGCGTTCTCGCGTCGGCAAAAAACTCGCCGACGACTTCTACATCTGCTCCTTCTCCTGCCGCACCATCGTTTACAAAGGCATGGTGCGCGCCGAAGTCTTGGGCGAATTCTATCTCGACCTCAAAAACCCCGCCTTTGAGAGCAACTTCTCCATCTATCACCGCCGTTTCAGCACCAATACAATGCCAAAATGGCCCCTCGCTCAACCAATGCGTTTATTGGGGCATAACGGCGAAATTAACACCCTTCTGGGCAATGTTAACTGGATGGCGGCGCGCGAAGCCAACCTTTCGATTCCCGGTTGGACGGAGACTGAAGTCGAAGCCCTAACCCCTATCGTCAACCTCAACAATAGCGATTCAGCGAACCTCGACAGTACGATGGAATTGTTGGTGCGCGCCGGTCGCAGCCCCCTGGAAGCGGCGATGGTTCTGGTGCCGGAAGCGTACCGCAATCAACCAGATCTCGAAAATCATCCCGAAGTTGCCGATTTCTATGAATATCACAGCAGTTTCCAAGAACCGTGGGACGGCCCCGCGCTGCTAGCCTTTAGCGATGGTAAAATTGTCGGCGCAGCCCTCGATCGCAACGGTTTGCGTCCCGCCCGCTACTGCATCCTTGAAAATAACTACGTTATCGTTGCCTCCGAAGCAGGCGTAGTCCCGATTGACGAGGCGAAAGTCCTTGAAAAAGGTCGCCTCGGCCCCGGACAAACCATTGCCGTCAACCTCGAAACCGGCGAATTGCTCAAAAACTGGGACATCAAGCAACAAATCGCCGCCCAAAAACCCTACGGACAATGGTTGCAACAACACCGCGCCGCCCTCGAATCGCAACCTTACGCGCAGCAACCCCAGTGGGAAACCCCCGCCCTGCTGCAACAGCAAACCGCTTTCGGTTATACCGCCGAAGATGTGGACGGTATAATCGTACCGATGGCTTCCCAAGGGAAAGAACCGACATTCTGTATGGGTGACGATATTCCCCTCGCCGTCCTCTCCGATAAACCTCGCCTGCTTTACGACTACTTCAAACAGCGTTTCGCCCAAGTCACCAACCCGCCCATCGACCCGCTGCGGGAAAGTTTAGTCATGTCGTTAAGTATGGTACTGGGCGCGCGCGGGAATTTACTCGATGGCAAGCCGGAAGATGCGCGATTGCTCAAACTGAAATCGCCCTTCCTCAACGAAGCGCAACTGGAAAGTTTAAAAACCCATCCTCAGTTTAAAGCTAGCGAACTCTCAACGTTATACCCGATCGCGGACGGGCCGGAAGGATTGCAAAGCGCGATCGCGCGGCTGTGTTCCGAGGCGGAGGCTGCGGTAAAATCGGGCAGCGAAATCTTAATCCTGAGCGATCGCTCAGGCGGCAGCGTCAGCGAAGATTTAACCTATATTCCCCCCCTCCTCGCCGTTGCCACCGTCCATCACTACCTCATCCGCAACGGATTGCGCCTGAAAACCGCCCTCGTCCTCGATACGGCACAATGCTGGAGTACCCATCACTTCGCTTGTGCAGTCGGTTACGGCGCTTCGGCAGTTTGTCCCTATCTAGCGCTAGAAGCAGTGCGCCACTGGCAAGCCGACGCTAAGACGCAAAAAATGATGGAACGCGGACAAATCGACGCGATCGATATTAGCACCGCCCAAAAGAACTATCAAAAAGCGATCGAAGGCGGATTGCTCAAAATCCTCTCGAAAATGGGCATTTCTCGCCTCTCCTCCTACCACGGCGCGCAAATTTTTGAAGCCTTGGGCTTGGGGCCAGAATTAGTGCAACAATGCTTCACCGGAACCACTTCGCGCATCGGGGGCATCACCCTCGCCGAACTCGCCAGCGAAATCGCCGTTTTCCACGATCGCGCTTTCCCCCAACCCAGCGGGCGCAAACTCGAAAACTTCGGCTTTATCAACTATAAACCGGGCGGCGAATATCACATGAACTCGCCGGAAATGGCAAAAGCCCTGCACAGCGCCGTCAAAGGCACAGAATACAGCCATTACGAAGTCTACAAACAATACCTGGGAGGGCGCACTCCTACTGCCCTGCGCGACTTACTGGATTTTAAACCCTCCGGTTCTTCCGTCCCCCTCGAAGAAGTCGAACCCGTCGAAGCAATCGTTAAACGCTTCTGCACCGGGGCGATGTCGTTAGGTTCCCTTTCTCGCGAAGCCCACGAAACCCTCGCCATTGCCATGAATCGCTTGGGCGGTAAATCCAACTCCGGCGAAGGCGGCGAAGATCCCGCGCGCTTTAAAACCATTCACGATGTCGATGAAAACGGAATCTCCCCCACCTTTCCCCACCTCAAAGGACTGAAAAATGGGGATACTGCCAGTTCTGCCGTCAAGCAAATTGCCTCGGGACGATTCGGCGTTACGCCCGAATATTTAATGAGTGGCAAACAACTCGAAATTAAGATGGCGCAAGGGGCAAAACCGGGCGAAGGCGGGCAATTGCCGGGGCGAAAAGTCAGTCCTTATATCGCCATGTTGCGCCGTTCTAAACCGGGAGTCGATTTAATTTCGCCGCCGCCGCACCACGATATTTATTCGATTGAAGATTTGGCGCAGTTAATTTTCGATCTGCATCAAATTAACCCGCAGGCGAAAGTTTCCGTCAAATTAGTCGCCGAAATTGGCATCGGAACCATTGCAGCGGGCGTAGCAAAAGCCAATGCAGACATCATTCAAATTTCCGGACACGATGGCGGTACGGGCGCTTCTCCTTTAAGCTCGATTAAACACGCTGGCGCGCCTTGGGAATTGGGCGTAACGGAAGTGCATCGCGTCTTGCTAGAAAATCAACTGCGCGATCGCGTTTTATTGCGTGCGGACGGCGGTTTTAAAACCGGCTGGGATGTTGTGATGGCGGCGCTGATGGGCGCGCAAGAATACGGTTTTGGCTCGGTGGCGATGATTGCAGAAGGCTGCATTATGGCTCGCATTTGTCATACCAATAATTGTCCGGTTGGCGTAGCAACGCAACAGGAAAAGTTGCGCGCTCGCTTCCCCGGTACGCCCGGTCATGTGGTCAATTTCTTCTACTTTGTTGCCGAAGAAGTGCGACATTTGTTAGCTCATTTAGGCTATCGCAGTTTGGAAGAAATTATCGGTCGCGTCGATTTATTACAGATGCGCGAGGATGTGGAATTAACGAAAACGAAGGGTATCGATTTAAACTGTTTGTTAAAGTTGCCGATTCCCGAAGACCGCAGTTGGTTAAATGCGAATGAAGTGCATAGTAACGGCCCGGTATTGGACGATGAGTTGTTAGCCGTGGCGGGAGTTAAGGACGCGATCGCGAACCAAGCTTCCTGTACACACAACTGCGCAATTGTCAACACCGATCGCTCCGTCGGCGCGCGCGTTTCCGGGGAAATCGCCAAACGTTACGGCAATAACGGTTTTGAAGGCGAAATCACCTTCAACTTTACCGGCTCGGCGGGTCAAAGTTTCGGCGCGTTTAACCTCTCCGGGATGACATTAAACTTGGTTGGCGAAGCGAACGATTATGTCGGCAAGGGAATGCACGGCGGCGTTATTGCCATCAAACCGCCAGCGGAAGCAACCTTCGATCCTTCTCAAAACGCCATTATCGGTAATACTTGCTTGTATGGAGCGACGGGCGGCGCGCTGTACGCCAACGGACGTGCAGGCGAGCGCTTCGGGGTGCGAAACTCCAAAGCGATCGCCGTCATTGAAGGGGCGGGCGATCATTGCTGCGAGTATATGACGGGCGGCGCGATCGCGGTACTCGGTACGACAGGGCGCAACGTCGGCGCGGGGATGACGGGCGGATTAGCCTACTTCCTCGATGAAGACGACAGTTTCCCCGCGAAAGTGAACCGCGAAATCGTCAAAATTCAGCGCGTTGTCTCTACCGCAGGCGAAGAACAACTGAAGGGATTCATTAGCGCCCATCACCAACATACCGGCAGTGCGAAAGCTAAGGCGATTTTAGACAACTGGGAAACGATGCTGCCTAAATTCTGGCAAGTCGTACCGCCTTCAGAAGCGGAAAGCCCCGAAGTCGCGGAAATCGCTGAAAAGACGCTGAGTTCCGTTTAGTTGTCGGGTAGGGGCGAATAGCCATTCGCCCCTATAACGGGTAATTTCCTCTCTAGGATTTCGCTTCCGTTTCCAACTTCTGACCGATGCGGGGTTCGGTTCCGGCGAGCAAGCGTTGAATATTGGTACGATGTCGGACGATAACGTAAATTCCGGCGAGGGCGGCGAAGAGACAGTAAGCGAGGGGTTGCCCGAACAGTACCATCAAGGCGCTAACCGCGATCGCGGCGATAATCGATCCGAGGGAGACAATGCGCGAAATCCCTAAAACCGCCAAAAATACCCCAAAAGCACTCAACGCGACTGCTGGATTCATCACTAGCAAAACTCCCAATCCCGAAGCCACCGATTTACCGCCGCTAAAGTTCAGCCAAATCGATTTACTATGACCGAGAACGGCAGCTAATCCTGCCATAATCACTAACCACGGCTGCCAGTCGGCGGGAAGCAATCCTGCGGGAGCGAAAGTATAGACCAGTTTAACTAAAGCGGGGGCGGCGGCTCCTTTAAGGACATCAATGACGAAAACCGCGATCGCAGCGGGTTTTCCTGCCGTTCTCAGTACGTTCGTCGCTCCCGTGGAACCCGAACCCTGTTCGCGAATATCCAATCCCGTCAGCGCTTTCACAATGAGATATCCCGTCGGAATCGAGCCTAAAAAATAGGCTGCGATCGCAAGCAGTATGCTAATCCCTAAATAACTCATCATGGGCATTCAAAATTTAAAATTCAAAATTACCAACCCTATGAATTAAAGAGGAGCGGATTATCCAGATTCGCTCGAGCCGCCCCTACTCCAAACAAGCCTAAAAACTATAACTCGACATCGAGTTCGGATCCGGAGCAAACGCTAACAGCAGTGGAAATTGCAGCAGCGATAAATCTAACTGCCCTTCAGCTTCATCAATCACCACTAAAGGTAATAATTTCTCCTCTGTAAATCGCTCCGCCTTCTGAACTAACGCTTCTGGGGACTCAAACAAAACGACACCGCGCGTCGGCCCGAAATCGCTGCGGGAAATCCCCAAACAATCTTGCAATCCCCTGCGCCATTCGCCCAAACGTTCGGGCGTATTCGATAAGACTAATACGCGCAGGCGATCGCCATACAAATTTCGCAACACCGACATCGCCGCCGATGCAATCAAAATATTCTGCAAGCGACTGCCCATCGTGCGAATTGCGCCCCGCCCGCCTTGGGAAATAAACCATTTTTGCACTCGTTCGGCGTGAATCGGTTCAAAGGTGCGGCGTAATTGCCAAGGCGGACCGTAGTAATCGGGACGAGCGCGATACCGCTCTAAAAGGGCGTTGATTTGCTGGCGCTGTTCTTGGAACCCTTGTTTGGCAAAGCGCGGGGCGGGTGCTTCCTCCGGCGGGCGGCGCGATTCTCGGCGCATTCTCGCTTCTTCGCGGGGTTCTGGACGCGCTTCAAATTTCGGCAATTCCAACTGTTCGGCAGCAGCGGTTAAGTCTTGCAAACTGCCCACGAGGTAATCTTTAAAGCCTTGCACCCGGATTGCCATATCTTGCGAAACTCCAGCAAAGCTGGTTCGCATTTCTTCGCGAATGCGATCGCGGCGGCGTTCTAGCTGCTCGACAGAACCTTGCAGCGATTTTTTGCGTTCCTCGAGGTCTTGCAAATTCTCTTGCGTCAGTCGGCTGAGGGCTGCCTGCAACTGAGCCATCTGCTGAGAAATCAAACTCGCTTTCTCTGTTTGGAGAGCTTGAATTTCTTTTTGTAAGCTTTGTTTTTGGCGCTTTAACTGGGTTATTTCTTCGTGCAGGCGATCGACCTCAGAATCATCGCTTTCGGGCGGTTTCCGGTCGATTTCAAGGCGATCGACCTTAGCATCATCGCTTTCGGGCGTTTCCCGGTCGATTTCAAGGCGATCGACCTCAGAATCATTATTCTCAGGCGGTTGTCGGTCGATTTCAACCGGGCTAACTTCAGCTTCTGGGGTTGAAAAAGAGACAACAATTGTCTCCTCGCGATCGCGAGTTTCGGTCGTTTCCCACAGATCTTCTTGAAGCTCTAAAGGTTTATCCGGTGCGATTTCGGGTGGCTCGACTGGCGTAATTCCAGCGTCTTGGAGCGGTTCGGAAATGTCTATTTCTTCTGTCCGGACTGCGGGGTATTCTACTGCTTGTTCAGTTTCCGAAGCCTCAATTTCAGGTATTTCTTCTGATGAGAATGCAACCCGTTCTTCAACGGAATTAACACGATCGGCTTGCGAATCTTCCGGAGTTGAAGATGTAATTTCTTCGACCTCTG
Organism: Oscillatoria sp. FACHB-1406; assembly: GCF_014698145.1. Classification (NCBI taxonomy): domain Bacteria; kingdom Bacillati; phylum Cyanobacteriota; class Cyanophyceae; order Oscillatoriales; family Oscillatoriaceae; genus Oscillatoria; species Oscillatoria sp. FACHB-1406. The sequence continues at coordinate 123,107 of NZ_JACJSM010000016.1, forward strand.
AGGGTTGGGATTGTGCTGGAAATTCAACGCGCTCTTCAGTTTCAGCAAGATCGTCAGCTTGCGAATCTTCCGGAGTTGAAGATGTAATTTCTTCTGCCTCTGACGGTTGGGATTTCGCCACCCAATCCACCGATAATTCGCCGACTGGCGGCGGGGAAGAACTCTCTGAGTTTCCTGATGAAAAGGTCGAACCTCGATCGATCGCGCTTCCAGATACCGATGTAGATTTCGGCATTTTTAATTCCGGCAGCGGCGGCAAATCTGCATCGGTTTCGGGATATCCATTGTAAGTTTCTAAATCCTCATCTTCTTCATCCGCCCAATTCGATTCTTCTTCGTCCGTCCAGTCGCGCTCGAATTGGCGATCGCGGTTTTTTACGTCTTCGGGATTCATAGTCTTGCTATCCGAATCTTCACTTACTTTTTTATAAAATTCGTAAATAAGTCTAAATAATTAAAATTATATTCTAGGGAGGGGTTCCAAACAAATTTTTAGCATTTTAGGGTCAAATAACATGGGCAGAAAATGAATACTTTTGACTTCTTTAAAGTAAAACAGAATCGGGACGGGTTCCCAAAAAATTCTCCAGTTTTCCCATTGCGAATAAGGAAAATTCCGAATCAACTTTCCCGAACGATAAATATCGAGTGCTGTCGGAGTAAATTGCAGGCGAATGGTTAGGGCTTGAAAAAGAAGGAATACGCCAAACACCGCGATCGCGAGACTAACCCAAGCTTGGACGAACCCCAAAGGAATTGCCCCTAAAATAAGAACGAGCGGCAAGGTATAGCTGGGAGCGAGTTCGATGGTTTGTTGGCTAGATTGGGGAGATTGAACGGCAGTCATCTGAATTGTCAGAGATCGGTTATCGGTTGTTATGCGAACTGAGAGAGGAGCGCGAAAATGGACAAGGCGCGCAGCCTAGCAGATCGTTCTAATACTCTAACGCATCAAGGGACGCTTGCCGTGACGGGGTGACGGGGGGATGAATAATGAATGATGAATAATGAAGAGGGGGAGACGAGGAGACGGGGGGGTGAATAATGAATGATGAATAATGAAGAGGGGGAGACGAGGAGACGGGGGGGTGAATGATGAATGATGAATAATGAAGAGGGGGAGACGAGGGGATGTGGGGACGAGGTGACGGGGTGACGAGGTGATGTTCTTAAATAATGGGCGATTTGACGGATCTTAAATCACTCATCACTCATAATTCACCACTCCCCCATTCATCACTCATCACTCATCACTCACAACTCAAATCATCCCTTCGCGTTCCAACTCTTCAATCGTTTGCAACCCACGAGGATCGCCCACCTTCAGTAAAGCCGCTCTTGCATCTTCCGTCACACCCATATCATCATCTTCGACAAGCGCTTCGAGTAATGCGTCGATCGCGGTTCCATAAATCGCATTAGAAGGAAGTTCGCGACAGAGTTGCCCGAGCGCCCAAGCGCAATTGCTGCGGACTGCTGCGATCGGATCCCGACGCAATGCGACAATCAAAGGAGGAATGACTTTAATCATATCTTCGTAAGTCAGATGCGCCGCTCGGGCGAGTGCCGTAGCCGCCCAAAGGCGAACCGCTGGGATATCGCGGATCAAAGCATTAATTAAGGGGGGGAGAACGCGGCGATCGTTGCAGTTACCGAGGGCGCAGACAATCCCTTTGCGCGCATATCCGTTCCAATCGATGCCGAGTTGCTCGATCAACGGTTCGACAGCCGTGGGGGAAGGATTGCGTCCGAGTCCGTAAGCCGCACTGACGCGCGTCATCGGGCAAGCATCTTTAAGCAAGTCAATGAGGTGGGGAATCGCCCGTTCGTCCTCAATTTCGCTAAAAGCCCTCGCCGCGATCGCACGCTGTTGGCGATCGCTGGAGGTTAATAAAGCTAGCATCAACTCGGGATTGGGCGCAGGTTGTGACTCGGCCTCTACGGGGGGCATATCATCGAGAGGACTTTCAAATTCGCTTTCAAAGTCATCGAGTAGGCTGAGATCGTCTTCTTCGTTCATCGAAAATTTGCTCGAAAACCCCGTCCTTTAGCGAAGCGGAGGATGATTTAAAAGATTAGTCTATCATTTAGATGCCAGGGTTGAGGTCGAAGGCGATCGCTCAAGACAGCAAAACGGCAAAATACGACAGTATGCCTCGCAATGCCGTATTGACCGGGCTAGTAGACTATGTGCTGCCCGTCGAAGAAATTCCCGCCAAGCTGATTGAGTATGCCCGTCATCGGGCTGGACTGCAAGCCAATATGGGTAAAGATGGTATATTGTCGCAGACCACCGATTATTTGAGTCAAATTTGCTCGTTGTTGCGGCGGCAACTCGGACATGATTTCAGCAATTACAAACAGGGAACTCTGGTGCGTCGGATTCAGCGTCGCATCCAAATTACGCAAAACACTTCAGTAGCAGCCTACGTCCAATATCTCAAAACTAACACTCAGGAAGTTAACCTGCTGTTTAAAGATCTGCTGATTGGGGTAACGCATTTCTTGCGCGATCCGGAGGCCTTTGATGCACTCCAGCATAGCGCGATCGCGCCCCTGGTAGAGCAGAGCAGTTCTGACAAATCAATTCGTATTTGGGTAGCTGGGTGTTCTTCGGGTGAAGAAGCCTATTCAATCGCAATGCTGATCTCCGAAGAAATGGAGCGGCAGAATGTGCGACCGCAAGTTCAAATCTTTGCGACAGATATTGACGAAAAAGCGTTAGAACAAGCTCGCCACGCGCGCTATCCCGCTAGTCTGGTCGAGCACACGATCCCCGAGCGGTTAGAGCGCTTCTTTATCAAACAAAATGGAATTTATCAAGTTGTCAAACATTTGCGAGAGATGTGTATTTTTTCGCAGCAAAGTTTGATTAGCGATCCGCCTTTTTCCCGACTCGATTTGATTTCTTGTCGTAACTTACTGATTTACTTTGATTCAGAGTTGCAAAAGCGATTAATTCCTTTGTTTCACTATGCCTTGAAACCCGAGGGTTTCCTGTTCTTGGGCAGTTCTGAAAATCTGTTTGAATACAACGATCTATTCCAAGTTGTTAGTAAAACTCACCGTTTGTTTCGGCGCAAACAGCCGATGATTTTGCCGCAAGTTGATTTTCCTCTGGTCGATCGCAGTTTGTATCGTCAAGCTTCGCAGTTCGCGCCTAAAACCGTTGTCGGTCAACAGTCGCAAGTGACTCAATCGATCGAACGCATCCTGCTGCAAGACTATGCGCCTGCCTGCGTAATTGTGAACGATCGAGACGAAATTATTTACTATTTTGGTCGGACTGGAAAATATTTAGAGCCTCCCCAAGGATTGCCAAACAACCTAGAGCAAATGCGCTTACTTCTCAAGCTGAAGCCACCCTAATCAAGCAGTTAGAAGACGAACTCCGCACCACCAAAGAGCAATTAAGAGGAACGATCGAAGAAATCGAGACATCCAACGAAGAATTAAAATCGGCGAACGAAGAATTACTGTCGATGAACGAGGAATTCCAATCTTCAAATGAAGAACTGCAAACGTCTAAAGAAGAAATGCAGTCAATTAATGAAGAACTGGAGATCGTCAACGCCGAACTCCGTAATAAAGTCGAAGAACTCGATACGGCTAATAACGATATTCAGAATTTATTTAAAAGTACGCAAATTGCGACGATTTTTCTGGATTCAATACTGCGAATTAAACGGTTTACGCCAGATGCAACGCGATTGTTTCATCTGATTGGGACAGATATCGGACGACCGATTACGGATATTTCAATTGCTTCGGATATTGAGTTAAATATTGCGGCTGAGGTGCGCGAGGTGCTGCGAACCTTGATACCGAGCGAGTATGAGGTACAGCTTGGGGAGCGGAACACGGTCTATAAAATGCGGATCTTGCCTTATCGAACGCTGGAAAATGCGATCGACGGCGTTGTTCTAACCTTTGTCGATGTTACCAACCTGCGACAGGCGCGCGATCGAGCGGAAAGATGGGCGCATCGCCAGAGCGCGATCGCCGAACTCGGCAGCTATGCTTTACAGGAAAACAATGCAGCCGCCATTTGCGAACGCACGACCCAAATTGTCTGTCAAACTCTCAAATCAAACCTTTGTAGCCTATTTGTGCTTCAAGCCGATTCTCCTGACGAGTTGTTGCTGCAAAGTGGCAGTGGTTGGCCGGCAGAGAGTATTGGCAGTGTCAGAATGAGTGCTTCTAACTCTCATGCTGGCTATACGCTGGCCGTTAAGCATCCTGTGAGTGTAGAGGATTTCGCTCGAGAGTCCCGGTTTACTGAATCGGAAGCGCTGCGGCAGCACAATATCGTCAGCGGGATTAGCGCGATTATCTATGGCAGTGTTGACATCCTCACCGGGCTAAAGCCACGGTGATTCCCAAACCTCACGATTTAGGTTTCTGTTTCCTTCCCCTTCGACTACGCTCGGGGGATTTTCGCAAC